>NZ_JBHXQZ010000001.1:0-48900 GCF_042717095.1 Streptomyces sp. NPDC058632
GTCGAGGACTGGTCCTCGACGGCCGCCCCGAACAGAGCGTTCCTCACCCGGAGGGCTGTCACACCCCGGAGGAGACCTCGGTCTTCTCTCCCGCGCCGCCCTCGGCCGCCGCGTGGGCCTTGTTGCGGCGCACGGAGGACCAGAAGGACAGGCCGATCAGGAAGACACCGATGAAACCGGTGATGAGCTCGTTGACCTCGTACTGGATCGTGATGAGCAGGAGCGCGGCGAGGGCGCCGATCGCGTAGTGCGCGCCGTGCTCCAGGTAGACGTACTCGTCGAGGGTGCCCTGGCGGACCAGGTAGACCGTCAGCGAACGGACGTACATGGCGCCGATACCGAGCCCCAGGGCCATCAGCACGATGTCGTTGGTGATGGCGAAGGCGCCGATCACGCCGTCGAAGGAGAAGGACGCGTCCAGGACCTCGAGGTAGAGGAACATGAAGAACGCGGCCTTGCCGCCGATGGCGAGGGCCGTCTTGGGCTTGCCGGCCCGCGCGGCCTGTTCCTCCTCCTCGTGCTCACGCTCCTCCGTCTCCTCGAGCCGGTTCTCGAAGTAGCCGGAGAGCCCGCCCACGATCATGTAGGTGATCAGACCGCCGATACCGGCGAGGAGGACGGTTTCCGCCTTGTCCACGTGCAGGCCGCCGTGCTGGTGGGCGTTGGCCCCGACCGTGAGGGAAGCGGTCAGCAGGACGATCAGCGCGATGCAGGCCGACAGCATGTCGACCTTGCCGAGCTTGGACAGCGGGCGCTCGATCCAGGTCAGCCACTTGATGTCCCGGTCCTCGAAGACGAAGTCCAGGAAGATCATCAGCAGGAACATGCCACCGAAGGCGGCGATCGACGGGTGGGCGTCGGTGACCAGTTCCTGGTAGCGGTCCTTGTCGGTGAGGGCGAGATCGACCGCCTCGATGGGTCCGAGCGAGGCGCTGACGGCGACGATCACGACGGGGAAGACCAGTCGCATACCGAAGACGGCGATCAGGATGCCGATGGTGAGGAAGATCTTCTGCCAGAAGGCATTCATCTTCTTCAGGATTCCGGCGTTGACCACCGCGTTGTCGAAGGACAGCGAGATCTCGAGGATCGAGAGGATCGCCACGATGCCGAAGGCGGTCCACCCCCCGAAGAGGATCGCTGCGACCAGGCCGAGCGCGGTGACCGCGAACGACCAGCCGAAGGTTTTCAGAACCACTGGCTACCCCATCATGTGTGGGGGGGCTCCCCCGGACGTTTTCCGGAGGAGACTCTCCCCGTCGCCGTAGTCGGCTTTACGAAACATTGACTCCGAAGTCTAGAGCGATGCCCCGAAGCCCTGACGCGTACCCCTGTCCCACGGCCCTGAACTTCCACTCGCCCTGATGGCGGTAGAGCTCGCCGAAGATCATCGCGGTTTCCGTGGAGGCGTCCTCCGAGAGGTCGTAGCGGGCGAGTTCCTGACCGTCCGCCTGATTCACCACCCGGATGAAAGCATTGCTGACCTGGCCGAAAGCCTGGCCGCGGTCGTCGGCCAGGTGGATGGAGACCGGAAAAACGATCTTGTCGCACCGGTCCGGCACCTTGGAGAGATCGACCAGCAGGGACTCGTCGTCGCCGTCGCCCTCACCGGTGAGGTTGTCACCGGTGTGCTCCACCGAGCCGTCCGGGCTGTGGAGCTGGTTGTAGAAGATGAACCACTCGTCCCCCATGACGCGGCCGCCGCTGCACATCAGTGCGCTGGCGTCGAGGTCGAAGGGGGCTCCGGTGGTGGAGCGCGCGTCCCAGCCGAGCCCGATCAACACCTGTGTGAGGTTCGGTGCGGCCTTGGACAGGGAGACATTGCCTCCCTTGGCGAGCGTGACGCCCATGTTGCTGGTCCCTCCCCGGGTGATGTTTCTCAGGTGGTCTCCTGCACGTCCGGCGCCGCACGTAAACCGTGCGGCGCCGGACGGAACAGCCGTGCGGGACGGCCGGGCCCGGGCGGGAGTGCCCGGGACGCGAGCGTCTCAGACGTTCACGCCGAAGTCCTGCGCGATGCCGCGCAGACCGGAGGCGTAGCCCTGGCCGATGGCGCGGAACTTCCACTCGGCGCCGTGCCGGTACAGCTCGCCGAAGACCATGGCGGTCTCGGTGGAGGCGTCCTCCGACAGGTCGTAGCGGGCGATCTCGGCGCCGCCGGCCTGGTTGACGACGCGGATGAACGCGTTGCGCACCTGGCCGAAGGACTGCTGACGGTTCTCGGCGTCGTAGATGGACACCGGGAAGACGATCTTCTCGATCTCCGCGGGGACACCCGCGAGGTTGACCTTGATCTGCTCGTCGTCGCCCTCGCCCTCACCGGTGAGGTTGTCGCCGGTGTGCTCGACCGAGCCGTCGGGGCTCTTGAGGTTGTTGAAGAAGACGAAGTTGGCGTCGTTGGTGACCTTGCCCGTGTTGTTCACCAGCAGCGCACTGGCGTCCAGGTCGAAGTCGGTGCCGGTCGTGGTGCGGACGTCCCACCCCAGTCCGACGATGACCGCGGTCAGGCCCGGCGCCTCCTTGGTCAGCGATACGTTGCCGCCCTTGCTGAGGCTGACTCCCACGAGTCCTCCATTGATGTCCGGGGGCGGGAAGCCCCGTCGTGCGTCGGATGTCGGATCAACGAGTCGATCCTAGTAACGGGTTCCCGGCCACCGCAGTCCCCGGCGCCGGGGAACCACCGCTGCCGGGCGTGCTCACAGCGCGTCGAGCGCCTCGACGTAGTCGTTCAGGTCGCGTGCGTCGGGCAGCGCGTTGACCACCGTCCACCGTACGAGACCCTCGCGGTCGATGACGAAGGTCCCCCGAACGGCGCAGCCCTTGCCCTCGTCGAAGACGCCGTAGGCGCGCGAGACGTTCCCGTGCGGCCAGAAGTCCGACAGCAGGGGGTACTCCAGGCCCTCCTGCTCGGCGAAGACGCGCAGGGTGTGGATGGAGTCGGTGGAGACGGCGAGCAGCTGGGTGCCGCGGTCGGCGAGGAGGTCCAGGCCGTCGCGCAGGGCACGCAGCTCGTCGGTGCACACGCTGGTGAAGGCGAAGGGGTAGAAGACGAGCACCACGTGGTGACGGCCGCGGTGGTCGGACAGCCGCACGGGCGCGCCGTGGTTGTCCTTGAGCTCGAAGTCGGGGGCGTGATCGCCGGCCTGGAGCGCCGTCGCCTGGATCGTCATCGCCTGGTTCGTCCCTTCGGGGGGTGCTGTGCCCGGCCTGTTCCCTGGGAACACCCTACGCAGGGGGTACGACAACGGTCCGGACGGGCTGAACCGGTCAGCCCGTCCGGTGGAAAAGCGGGATACGGCCGCCCACGAGGGCGGGGCCGTCGGGGTCACCTCCGGGAGGCGGTCACCTCCGCGACTTGGCCGCCTTCGGCGTCGCCAGCCGGCTGCCGCTCCAGTCCTTGCCGACGCTGACGCTCTTGGCGGCGGTCAGGCCGGCCGTGGTGGCGGCTTCCGAGATGTCGCTCGGCTCCACGTACCCCGAGCGGCCGGTCTTCGGCGTGAGGAGCAGGATCGCCCCGCCCTCCTCGATGTACGTGCCGGCGTCCACCAGCGCATCCGTCAGGTCGCCGTCGTCGTCGCGGAACCACAGCACAACGGCGTCAGCCACGTCGTCGTAGTCCTCGTCGACAAGGTCGCTCTCGATGACGCCCTCGATGGCCTCGCGGAGCTCCTGGTCGACGTCGTCGTCGTAGCCGATCTCCTGGACCACCTGCCCGGGCTGGAACCCCAGCCTGGCGGCAGGGTTCGTCCGCTCCTCCGCGTGGTCCGCGGTCGCGCTCACGGGGTGCCTCCTGATCATGGTTTGGGAATATCTCAGCCACGCGCGGGCGCGCGGCGTTGGCCGTAGTCCACACGGGCGGGGCGGATCGCGCAAGTACCCGGCCGCCCGGACCGCCTAAACGGTGACGATCCTGACCGGGTCACCGCAACTTCAGGCACATCATCCTGACCCACAGTGACTCACACCACACCCTTGTGCCCCGAATGGGCGTTTGGGAACTGTATACGGGTACGAGACTCGCATGAACGCGAGATTCGCTCCGTACGCCACCGTACCGGTGTCGCGTGCCGGTTACCTATCGGTAGAGATGACGTGTGCGGCCCCGGGGTGGACCATGGGGAGCGCGCAGACCCGGCTACGTCAGTGAAGCAGCGGCCTCCTCACGGCCCTTCGACAGGTAAGGAACAGCGTGGCTTCCGCATCCGATCGCAACCCGATCATCATTGGTGGCCTTCCGAGTCAGGTGCCTGACTTCGATCCCGAGGAAACCCAGGAGTGGCTCGACTCCCTCGACGCCGCCGTCGACGAGCGCGGCCGGGAGCGGGCCCGCTATCTGATGCTGCGGCTGATCGAGCGGGCCCGTGAGCGGCGCGTGGCCGTGCCCGAGATGCGCAGCACGGACTACGTGAACACGATCCCCACCCGCGCGGAGCCGTTCTTCCCGGGCAACGAGGAGATCGAGCGCAAGGTCCTCAACGCGACCCGCTGGAACGCGGCGGTGATGGTCTCGCGCGCCCAGCGGCCCGGGATCGGCGTCGGCGGCCACATCGCCACCTTCGCGTCCTCGGCGTCGCTGTACGACGTGGGCTTCAACCACTTCTTCCGCGGCAAGGACGAGGGCGACGGCGGCGACCAGGTCTTCTTCCAGGGCCACGCCTCGCCGGGCATCTACGCCCGCGCGTTCCTGCTGGACCGGCTGAGCGAGCGGCAGCTGGACGGGTTCCGGCAGGAGAAGTCGAAGGCCCCCGAGGGCCTGGCGTCGTATCCGCACCCGCGTTCGATGCCGGACTTCTGGGAGTTCCCGACCGTGTCGATGGGCCTCGGTCCGATCAGCGCGATCTACCAGGCCCGGATGAACCGCTACATGCAGGCGCGCGGCATCGCCGACACCTCGAAGTCGCACGTATGGGCGTTCCTCGGCGACGGCGAGATGGACGAACCGGAGTCGCTGGGCCAGCTGACGCTCGCGGCCCGCGAGAACCTCGACAACCTGACCTTCGTCGTCAACTGCAACCTGCAGCGCCTCGACGGGCCGGTGCGCGGCAACGGCAAGATCATCCAGGAGCTGGAGTCGGTCTTCCGGGGCGCCGGCTGGAACGTGATCAAGCTGGTCTGGGACCGCTCCTGGGACCCGCTGCTCGCCCAGGACCGGGACGGCGTGCTGGTCAACCGGATGAACACCACGCCGGACGGCCAGTTCCAGACGTACGCCACCGAGTCCGGGTCCTACATCCGCGACCACTTCTTCGGTGACGACCACCGGCTGCGCGCCATGGTCGAGAGCATGACCGACGACCAGGTGCTGCACCTGGGGCGCGGCGGCCACGACCACAAGAAGATCTTCGCGGCGTACCAGGCGGCCATGGACCACAAGGGCCAGCCGACGGTGATCCTCGCCAAGACGGTCAAGGGCTGGACCCTCGGCCCGAACTTCGAGGGCCGCAACGCCACGCACCAGATGAAGAAGCTGACGGTCGACGACCTCAAGGGCTTCCGCGACCGGCTGCACCTGCCGATCTCCGACAAGGACCTGGAGTCCGGCCTGCCGCCGTACTACCACCCGGGCCGCGACTCGGAGGAGATCCAGTACATGCACGACCGCCGCAAGTCGCTCGGCGGGTACGTGCCGACGCGTGTGGTGCGCTCGAAGCCGCTCGCACTGCCCGACGACAAGACGTACGCGAACGTGAAGAAGGGTTCGGGCCAGCAGTCCATCGCGACGACCATGGCGTTCGTCCGGCTCCTCAAGGACCTCATGCGGGACAAGGAGATCGGCAGGAGGTTCGTGCTGATCGCGCCGGACGAGTACCGCACGTTCGGCATGGACTCCTTCTTCCCGAGCGCGAAGATCTACAACCCGCTCGGGCAGCAGTACGAGTCCGTGGACCGCGAGCTGCTGCTCGCGTACAAGGAGGCCCCGAACGGGCAGATGCTGCACGACGGCATCTCCGAGGCGGGCTGCACGGCCTCGCTGATCGCGGCCGGCTCGGCGTACGCCACGCACGGCGAGCCGCTGATCCCGGTGTACGTCTTCTACTCGATGTTCGGTTTCCAGCGCACCGGCGACCAGTTCTGGCAGATGGGCGACCAGCTGGCGCGCGGTTTCGTCCTCGGCGCGACCGCGGGGCGTACGACCCTGACCGGTGAGGGGCTGCAGCACGCGGACGGCCAGTCGCAGCTGCTGGCGTCCACGAACCCGGCGTGCGTCGCGTACGACCCGGCCTTCGGGTTCGAGATCGCGCACATCGTGCAGGACGGTCTGCGCCGGATGTACGGCAGCGACGAGCAGCACCCGCACGGCGAGGACGTCTTCTACTACCTGACCGTCTACAACGAGCCCGTCCAGCACCCGGCCGAGCCCCAGGACGTCGACGTGGACGGCATCCTCAAGGGCCTGTACCGCTTCCGTGAGGGCACGGCCGGCTCGAAGCCGGCGCAGATCCTCGCCTCCGGTGTCGCGGTGCCCTGGGCCCTTGAGGCGCAGCGGATCCTCTCCGAGGAGTGGGACGTGCGGGCCGACGTCTGGTCGGCGACCTCCTGGAACGAGCTGCGGCGCGAGGCCGTGGAGTGCGAGCGGCACAACCTGCTGGGCCCGGAGGAGGAGCAGCGGGTGCCGTACGTGACGCGGAAGCTGGCCTCGGCGCAGGGGCCGGTCCTGGCGGTGTCCGACTGGATGCGGTCGGTGCCGGACCAGATCGCGCGCTGGGTGCCGGGGACGTACCAGTCGCTGGGCGCGGACGGTTTCGGCTTCGCGGACACGCGTGGGGCGGCCCGCCGGTTCTTCCACATCGACGCGCAGTCGATCGTCGTGGGGGTGCTGACGGAGCTGGCCCGGGAGGGGCACGTCGACCGGTCCGTGCTGAAGCAGGCCATCGACCGCTACCAGCTGCTCGACGTGGCCGCGGCCGACCCGGGTGCGGCGGGCGGCGACGCCTGACCCGCCGACGGGCGGCACAGGGGCGGCACATGAGGAGGGGCCTCCGGCGTTTCGCCGGAGGCCCCTCTGCCGTTCCGTTCCGGAGCCTTCCGTCCGGGCCCTGGTGTCCTGGTCGTCAGAACATCCCGTAGCCCGGGCCGGTGGCCGAGGCCAGCCAGATGATCGCCAGCAGCGTGTCGATGGCGCCCAGGACCAGGGCGACCACCGCCGGGACCGGGCGGGACCCGGCCCAGCTGCGGCCCATGGCAAGCCAGCCGCAGACCATCGCCACCGGGCCGAGGACGATCCCCAGCACGAAGAATCCGGCGACCGCGCAGACGACTCCGATGATTCCGAGCGTCGCGCGGTCCGGCCCTCCCCCGAGCTCTCGGCTTCGCTCGAGCAGGGGGGACCCCCATCGTGACCCCGTCAGGCCACGTGAACGGGGGTGTTTGCGCGTGCCGCTTCCGAAGCTCGCCATCATCAACTCCCTGAACCCGGTAGTCGGTTGGGGTGTAGTGGGGTTCGACATGCGAGTACCCCGACTCGGGGTGTGAATGCCCCCGGGGCGATGACGGACGAGCCGCTGCGGCGTGCTGCCCCCCTCCAGCAGCGCGCCGCAGCCGGCATCCTCCAGGCCCTGCGGAGGGCTTGACCCACTGTGACCTGCGGCGCCCTCCGAACGGGAGGGGTCACCGCAGCGGTTCACCCTGATGAGCGAACTCGGCCACCGGGTCCGTCAGATGTGGCCGACGCCCGCGCCGGCCTCCGCGTTCTCACCGCGCTTGGCGAGGAGGGCGACGCCCACCGCCACGACGGCGACCGCGGTGGCGACCAGGGAAGCCGTGCTCATGCCGGAGAGGAAGGTGTCGTGCGCCACCTCGGTGACCTTCGCGACCATCTCCGGGGGCATCTGCTCGCTCACCGGGGGCACGCCGACCTGGACGGCCTCGGCGGCCTGCGCGGTCTGCTCCGGGGTGAGCGGCGGGAGCCCCGCGGCCGCCCAGTTGTCCGCGAGGTCGCTGTCGACCTTGGAGGCCATCACCGCGCCCAGCACGGCCGTACCGAGGCTGCCGCCGACCTGCATGGCGGCCTGCTGGAGGCCGCCGGCGACACCGGAGAGCTCCAGCGGCGCGTTGCCCACGATGACCTCGGTGGCGCCGACCATGACGGGCGCCAGGCCGAGGCCCAGCAGGGCGAACCAGAGGGACATCAGGGCGCTGCCGGTGTCCTTCTCGAGCGTGGAGATGCCGAACATGGCGATCGCGGTGAAGGCCATGCCGCCGGCCAGCGGGATGCGCGGACCGGCCTTGGTGATGATCACACCGGCCAGCGGGGAGCCGACGATCATCATGCCGGTGAGCGGCAGCAGGTGCAGACCGGCGTCGACCGGGCTCAGGCCGTGCACGTTCTGCAGGTAGAAGGTGACGAAGAACAGGCCGCCCATGAAGGCGATGGCCATGAGGACCATCAGCACGACACCCGCGGACAGCGGGACGGAGCGGAACATCTCCAGCGGGATCAGCGGCTCCTTCACCCGCTTCTCCCAGAGGGCGAAGACGACGAAGAGCACCACGGCGGCGGCGATGAACCCCCAGGTCTTGACGTCGCCCCAGCCCCACTCGGGGGCCTTGATCAGCGCCCAGACGAGGCAGAACATCGCGCCGGACAGCAGGCCGATGCCGAGGATGTCGAAGGAGTGCGGGCGGTTCTCCGCGCGGTGGTCGAGCAGGATCCACATGCCGAGGGCGAGCGCGACGACGCCGACCGGGACGTTGATCCAGAAGACCGACTGCCAGCTGACGTGCTCGACGAGGACGCCGCCGAGGATCGGGCCGCCGGCGGTGGAGGCACCGATGACCATGCCCCAGATGCCGATGGCCATGTTGAGCTTCTCGGCCGGGAAGGTCGCCCGCAGCAGGCCCAGCGCGGCCGGCATCAGCAGCGCGCCGAACAGGCCCTGCAGGACACGGAAGACGATGACCGACGCGATGCTGTCGGACAGGCCGATCGCGCCCGAGGCGGCGGCGAAGCCGACGACGCCGATGAGAAAGGTCTGCCGGTGGCCGAACCGGTCACCGAGCTTGCCGGCGGTGATCAGGGAGACCGCGAGGGCGAGGAAGTACGCGTTGGTGATCCACTGGACCTCGGCGAAACTGGCTCCCAGGTCACTGGCGATGACGGGGTTGGCGATGGCGACGATGGTGCCGTCGAGGGCCACCATCATGACGCCGACGGCGACGGTGAAGAGGGTGAGCCAGGGGTGGCCGCGCAGCCCTCTGCCGGGTGCCGCGTCCGACGGGACGCCCGGAGGTGTCTTGTCCCCGGGTCCTGTCGTGTCGATGGTGGTCTGACTAGTCATACCTTCGAGGCTAATGACAGCCACTGACAGTTGACAAACCAATTCACCGACCAGTAACTGAGTCGACATGCCCGTATAGCCTGAACTGGGGGAACAGTTCCGGAAGGGCCCTCAGGGAGCCACGGAGGAGCCACCGGGGAACCGGTCCGGGAAACGATCGGGGGCACCACGGGAGGAACGATGGAGACGATCGGGACAGTCGTCGGCGCGGCGCCGGGTACGGGCCTGCGGGAACGCAAGAAGCGGCTCACCCGCGACGCACTGGTCCGCTCCTCCCTGGAACTGTTCGCGACCCGCGGCTACGACGGGACGACGGTCGACGACATCGCGGCGGCCGTCCACGTCTCGCAGCGCACCTTCTTCCGCTACTTCGCCAGCAAGGAGGAGGTCGCGTTCCACGTCCCGCACCTCGCGGAGTCCCTCGTCGTCGAGGCCGTACGGGGGCGCCCGCCCGGCGAGCCGCCGCTGGACGCGCTGCGCGGCGCCCTGGGGGAGAGCTGGGACGGCGTCAACCAGGTCGTCGAGCAGATCGTGCCCCTGGAACTGCATCTGCGGGTGTACCGGGTGATCGAGTCGACGCCCGCGCTGCTCGCCGCCCATCTGCGGCGCTCGAGCGAACTGGAGGAGCGGCTGGCCCGTGTGATCGCCGACCGCGAGGGCCTCGACCCGGACACCGACCCCCGGCCGCGCGTGCTGGTGGCCGCCGTCTGCGGCGTGATCCGGGTGGCGGAGCGGTCCTGGTCCGCCGGGGACGACGCCGGCCTCCCCGCCCTGCGTGAGCTGATGACGGCCCACCTGGACCAGTTGGGGCCCGCCCTGGCGGGATCCTGGAGCGGCGCCTGAGCCGTCTTCCGAGTGGCACCTGATCCGTCGCCGGTTGAGCCCTACCCCTCGCCGACGCACCGAAACGTGATACCTGTCACTCGGTTGACGCGAGACCCTCTTGTTCTCCTAGTGTGTCCTGTCAGTGACTTCTTTCGACGCCTCCCCGCAACTGAATGTGTGGCGCGCGCTCCTCGCACTCGCCGTCGTCTTCGTGATGCTGGCGACCACCGGCTGGACGGCCCTGCGCCAGCAGCGGAACGCGGCCCCGCTCCCGGCCTCGCTCAGCGCCTGGGAGCACGGCCGCGTAGGAGGCCACCGGCTGCCGGACCCCCAGTCCGCGCCCGCCGCACTGGCCCGCTTCTTCGCCTCCCTCACCGAGGCGCAGCGGGCGAGCCTCGCCCACCGCTTCCCGCTCGCGGTCGGCAACATGAACGGCGCCCCGGTCGAGCTGCGCTACCGCGCCAACCGTCTCGCACTGGTGGAGGCCCGTGAGGCCGAGCGACAACGGATGCACGACCAACGGCTCACGCCCGCCGGACAGCATCAGGCGGGCCGCCGGATGAACCGCTTCGGGGCGCTGCTGAGCCCCGGCCGCCAGATCCTCGCCTTCGACCCGTCGGGGTCCGGCCGGGCCGCCGAGGTCTTCGGCGACCTGCACGAGGCCGAGCGGGTCTCGGTCGTCGTCCCCGGCGTCGACACCGATCTGCTGACCTTCCAGCGCAGCCACCGCCGCTGGTCGGCGCCCGTCGGCATGGCCGAGTCGCTGTACGCGGCCGAGCACACGGCGGCCCCCTCGACCCGTACCGCCGTGATCGCCTGGGCCGACTACACCGCGCCCAGCGGGCTGGGTATGGAGGCGGCGACGGCGATGCGCGCCGAGGGCGGCGCGGTACGCCTCGAATCGCTGCTGAGCGCCCTGCCCGGCGAGGCCCGCGTCTCCCTGTTCTGCCACAGCTACGGCTCCGTGGTGTGCGGACTCGCCGCGCCCACGCTGCCCGGCCGGGTGACCGACATAGCGGTGGCCGGCAGTCCCGGCATGCGGGCCGAGACCGTCTCCGGACTGCGGACGCACGCACGGGTGTGGGCGATGCGGGACGCCGACGACTGGATCCAGGACGTGCCCTATCTGGAGGTCGGCGGCCTGGGGCACGGCGCCGACCCGGTGTCCCCGGGCTTCGGGGCGCGCGTGCTGTCGGCGCGTGAGGCGCGGGGACACGGCGGGTACTTCGTGCCGGGCACCGACAGCCTGCGCAACTTCGCCGAGATCGGCGTTGGCGCATACCGCGCGGTGGACTGCGCACACGAGACCGGCGTATGCCGGGCGGGTCTGTCCGGTGCCGCCGCATCGGAACGCGCGTAGAGAACGGGAGAACTGCGGTATGCACGGGGAGGGGACGAAAGAGCTCGTGCCACATACGATGAGCCGCATGGGTGACGTACTGGCCGGATCTCACGCTGCCTGGGAGTTCGATTCCGACTCCGTGCTCATCCGGTACGAAAGGGGGATTCGAACACCCAAGCTGTTTCAGGTACTCGGGGAGCGCCGCATCCCCCTGGAGGCCGTCGCCGGAGTGACACTGACCCCCGGCAGACGCGACACCGTCGTGCTGCGCATCGAGCCGCGGCCCGGCGCCGATCCGCTGATGGAGGCGGCGGCCGGGCAGCTGAAGGAAGGCTGCGACCCCTACCGGCTCGTGCTGCCCGCCGAACGCGAGACGCTCGCCGAGTACTACGCCGACGAACTCCTCGCCCTGCTCACCGAGTCGGGTCCCGCCGAGCGTCATCTGGTGCCCGCCCCCGAGGGGCCGCTGCACTTCAAGGCGTACGACGGGCGGGCCTCCTTCGACGGGAAGGCGGTCTCCTTCCGCTGGTCCTGGACGGGTGCCTCCTCGACGAAGTGGAAGGCGGGCGACCAGCGCTTCCCCGTGGGCGAGTTGAGCGGTGTGGAGTGGCGGTCGCCGGAGGTGTTCGAGGGACACCTGCGGCTGCTGCGCCGCGACGAGCCGGACCGGCCGCCGCACGCCGACCAGGACCCGGCGGCCGTGGTGTTCGGGCTGGGCTACGGCCCGGTGCACGAGTCGCTGCCGTTCGCGGCGGCCGTCCTGGCGGCGGCGCGGACGACCGCGCCGGTACCCGCGGTCGCCGCGGCCGCCGTACGCCGCGACCCCGCGGACATCGCCGACCGCATACGCCACCTCGGGGAACTGCACCAGGCGGGACTGGTGACGGACGAGGAGTTCTCGTCCAAGAAGGCGGAGTTGCTGGCGGAGCTGTAGGGCTCCGCCGTTCGGACGTGTGGGGGCGCTACTCCCGTCCGGCGGACGTGAAGGCCATGTCCGCGTAGCGGGTGCCCGCCACCTTGGCGGCGATCGGGTCCAGTCGGGCCAGCTCCGCGTCCGTGAGGGTGATCCGGGTCGCCGCCGTGTTCTCCTCCACCCGGGACGGCTTGCGCGTGCCCGGGATCGGGACGACCGGGAGGCCGCACACGGCAGCCCGCTGCTGGACCCAGGCCAGGGCGATCTGGCCGGGCGTGGCGCCGTGCGCGTCGGCGACGACGCGGACCGGGGCGAGCAGGGCCGCGTTGGCCGCCGCGTTCTCGCCGGTGAACCGGGGCATGAGGCGGCGGAAGTCGTCCGGTGTGAGGTCCTGGCCGGCGTCGACGAAGGAACCGGTCAGGAATCCCCGCCCGAGCGGCGAGTACGGCACCAGGGTCACGCCCAGGTCCCGGGCGGCCGGTACGACGTTCGCCTCGATGTCGCGGCTGAACAGCGACCACTCCGACTGCACGGCGGCGATCGGGTGCGCGGCGTGCGCGGCCCGCAGTTCGCCGGCGGTGACCTCGCTCAGCCCGAGCTGCTTGACCTTGCCCTCGCGCACCAGCTCGGCCATGACGCCGACGGTCTCCTCGATCGGCACGTTCACATCGCGCCGGTGCATGTAGTAGAGGTCGATGGTGTCGATGTCCAGGCGCTTCAGGCTCGCCTCGACGGCCTGCCGGATGTACGGGGCGTCGTTGCGGACGATCCGCCGGGTCGGCTCGTCGGGCGGGATCGACAGCGCGAACTTGGTCGCGATCACGATCTCGTCCCGGTGCGCCTTGAAGAACGGGGACAGGAACCGCTCGTTCTCCCCCGCCGCGTACGAGTCCGCCGTGTCGTAGAGCGTGACGCCCAGTTCCAGGGCCCGCTCCAGGGCCGCCCGGGAGGCGTCCGCGTCCGCGGGGCCGTAGGCGAAGCTCATGCCCATGCAGCCCAGGCCCTGCACACCCACCTCGGGGCCGCCCGCGCCCAGTACCGCCGTCGTGATCCTGCCGCTCGCGCTGTTCGTGCCGTTCGTGCCGTTGGTCATCGGGACCTCTCCGACGCCAGGGCCCGCCCGGCGTCCGCGTAGAAGCTGATCTTCCGGTCGAGCACGGCGAGGGTGCCCTGGAGTTCGGCGATCCGGGCCACCACGTCCTCGCGGGTCGCCTTGAGGAGTTCGAAACGGTCGGCGTAGGTGTGGTCGCCCTCCCGCACCATCTCCGCGTACCGGACCATGTCCGCGACCGGCATCCCGGTCAGGCGGAGCTTGCCGACGAGGGCGAGCCAGTCGAGGTCGCGGTTGCTGTAGCGGCGCTGCCCGGTGTGCGACCGGTCGATGTGCGGCATCAGCCCGATGCGCTCGTACCAGCGCAGGGTGTGGGCGCTGAGCCCGGTGAGGGCGGCCACCTCACTGATCGTGTACTTGTCCGCGCCGTCCGGCCGCCGGTCGCCCTGCGGCGGACCCGCGCAGGTGTCGGTCGTGGCACCCGTGCTCTCACCCGTGGTCTCCGTCACCGTCATGCACCCACGCTAAATCCCTGGAGTGCACTCCAGGCAAGCACGACCGGCGGGAAAACGGCAGGAGGGCGGACGTCCTGCCCGATTACGATGCCGGTCATGACACTCGTACGCCGTGCGGCGCCCGGGGACGCGGAGGAAGTACTGCGCCTGCGCCAGGTGATGATCGACTCGATGCCCCGCTCCTCCCCCGCCACGGACTGGCACGCCGACGCACTGCCGGTACTGCGCGCGAAGCTGGCGGAGCCGGAGGGCCCGTTCGCGGCGTTCGTGGTGGACCGACCGGGCCTCCCGGAGCGGGGCGGGCTGTCGGCGCTGGTGGCCGGCACGATCGAGTACCGCATCGGCGGCGCACACAGCCCGCACGGCACCGACGGCTACGTGTTCAGCGTCGCCACCGACCCGGACGCCCGCCGCCGGGGCTACGCGCGTGCCTGCATGGAGGAACTGCTGAAGTGGTTCCGCGAGCGGGGCGCCCGCCGCGTCCGCCTCACCGCGTCCGCGCAGGCCGAGCCGCTGTACGCCTCGATGGGCTTCACGCGAAAGCCGGACCCCTTGCTGGAGCTGACCCTGTGAGCGCTTAGGCTCGACGGCATGTCGCTCAAGAGCCTCGCGCTGATCGAGAACTGGCCGGTTCCCACCGCGGCGGCGGGCGTCGTCCGGGCGGACGGCACCGTCCTGGGCACCCACGGCCCCACCGGCCGCCGCTTCCCGCTGGCCTCGGTCACCAAGCCGCTCGCGGCGTACGCGGTACTCGTGGCGTACGAGGAGGGCGCGATCGAGCTGGACGAACCGGCGGGCCCGGAGGGCTCGACGGTCCGCCACCTCCTCGCCCACACCTCCGGCCTCGCCTTCGACGAACACCGGGCGACGTCCGCCCCCGGTGAGCGCCGCCTCTACTCCAACGCCGGGTTCGAGCAGCTCGGGGACCACATCGCGAAGGCGACGGAGATCCCGTTCGCCGAGTACCTGCGGCAGGCGGTGCTGGAGCCGCTGGGGATGACGTCGACCTCCCTGGAGGGCACCGGCTCCCCCGCGAAGGACGGCACGTCCACGGTGGACGACCTGCTGCGCTTCGCCGCCGAGGTGCAGGCCCCGCGCCTGCTGGACGCCCGTACCGTCGCCGAGGCGATGACGGTCCAGTACCCGGGTACGAAGGGCGTCCTGCCGGGCTACGGGCACCAGAACCCCAACGACTGGGGCCTGGGCTTCGAGATCCGCGACTCCAAGTCCCCTCACTGGACGGGCGGTTCCTCGTCCCCCCGCACGTTCGGCCACTTCGGCCAGTCGGGCACGTTCCTGTGGACCGACCCGGCGGCGGACGTCGCCTGCGTGGCCCTGACCGACCGCGCCTTCGGCCCGTGGGCGGTCGAGGCCTGGCCGCCCTTCACGGACGCGGTGCTGGCGGAACTCCGCGGAAGCACCGGCGCGGCAACCTGACCGTCGACGACGCCGGCGCCCGCCGGCGTGCCCGTGCGGTCCGCCAGAGGCCAGAGCGGCCGGCGACACGGTCTCCGGCCATGGCGTCACCCTCTGGCCGGCCGTACAACCCAGGGCTTGTCTTGGCTTCGCGCAGCACCCCGCGTGAAGCTTCCCCTTGATGCTGGACACCTGGAAACTGGGGCATGAGGTTCCAGAGGAAGTAGTGTCAGGTGGGAAGCAAGAGCAACCGCAGCAGGCGGTACACGGAGGAGTTCAAACGGGACGCGGTCGCGCTCGTGCACTCCTCCAAGAAGACCGTCACCGAGGTGGCCCGGGAGCTCGGGGTCAGCGCCGAAGGGCTGCGGAACTGGGTCCGGCAGGACCAGGCCGACCGCGGTCAGGGGGCGCCGGGCGAGCTGACGACGGCCGAGCGGGAGGAACTGCGCCGGCTGCGTCGGCAGAACCGTGAGCAGGCCGAGACGATCGAGGTGCTGCGAAAAGCGGCGGTCTCCTTCGCGAAGGAGAGCGATCGATGACCGCGGTCTACGCGTTCATCGAGGCGGAGAAGAGCACCTTCTGGTGGGTGCTCACCGTGTTGATGACGATGTTCTCTCCGTCCGTGTCCACCCAGGTCTGCGTGATCTGAGGGGAACCGTCCGGCATGAGGGTGGTCAGGAAACACTGGGCCGGGGACTGCAGCACCTCGAGCAGGCCATTCGACAGGGGCACGATAAAGACACCTTCTCCTTCATGGGTGTTCGGGGAGCTGCACTGCTGATCAACGGCTCGTGATCGGCCGGTCGGAACGACTTGCCGAAATCCGGCGAGTGCCGCAGCCGGCTGCCGTTGCCGCCGGCCCGCCCTGCAGCATTGTTTTCACGCGGAAGAGCGACGGACTTTCTTCACCGGACCCGCAAGACCCCGACCGCGCGGGGGCTGCCAGTCGTGGTGGCCCGGACCGGAGTACGGGCGGAGCGGCCGGGACGCGGCTGCGCCGCCGCGTGCCTCGCGAAAGGCAGGGGCCGGGCTGGTTCATCCGCGGCGCAGCGACCGGAAGGTGGTGCGGATCTCGTCGGTCAGGACGGCGGGCTGTTCGAGAGCCGCGAAGTGTCCTCCGTGATCGAGCCGGCGGTAGTGCAGGACGTTGGAGTAACGCCGCTCGATCCAACGGCGCGATGCCTGCACGGCCTCGCCGGGGAAGATGCTGAACCCGGCCGGCGTGGGGTTCGGCCCGGGTACGCCTCCCGGTTCCTGGCGTGCCTCCCAGTACAGCCGTGCGGAGGAGGGGCCCGCGTTGGGCAGCCAGTACATCATGATGTCGTCCAGGATCTCGTCGCGCGGGACGACCGCCTCGGGGTTGCCGCCGCTGTCGGTGACGTCCTGGAAGAGGGTGTAGATCCAGGCGGCCAGTCCGGCGGGTGAGTCGGCCAGGGAATAGCCGATGGTCTGCGGCCGGGTGGCCTGCTCCCGGGAGTAGCCGTCGAGCACGCTCCGGTAGCGCTCCGCCTTGTCCAGCATGCGCTGCTCGTCGGGTGTCGCCTCCTCGATCTCCTGGTCGGTGGGGAACACCAGCGGCAGGTTGACGTGCATGCCGAGAAGCCCCTCGGGCGCCTTGCGGCTGATCGCCTCGACGACGGCCGATCCCCAGTCGCCGCCCTGTGCGACCCACTCGCGGTAGCCGAGGCGGTCCATGAGCTCGATCCAGGCGACGGCGGTACGGGAAACACCCCACCCGGGGACGGTGGGCTTGTCGGAGAAACCGAAGCCGGGCATTGAGGGGATCACGACGTGGAAGGCGTCCTCGGCCCGGCCGCCGTGCGCGACGGGATCGGTCAGCGGCCCGACCAGGTGCCGGAACTCCAGGACGGACCCGGGCCAGCCGTGGCACAGCAGGAGGGGCATCGCCGACGGCTCGGGCGAGCGGGCGTGCAGGAAGTGCACGCCGACGCCGTCCAGGACGGTACGGAACGACCCGATGCCGTTGATGTCCTTCTCGCAGCGGCGCCAGTCGTAATCGGTGGCCCAGTGTGCGCACAGCGCGCGGATGCGCTCCAGTTCCGGGCCCTGGTCGGGGCCGGTCTCCCGGTCCGGCCAGCGGGTATCGGCCAGCCGACGGGCGAGCCGGTCGAGTTCCCGCTCGTCGACCTCAATCGGGAAGGCTTCGACTGTCGTGGGCAGTGAGGGCATGACCGCCTCCTCGTAGTGGTGTGGTCGGTGCCACCAAACCACAAAGTGGAAGAACTCTTCAACTTAGGAGAGTGGTCTCCACTTGGTAGGGTCGGCCGCATGACCGAACGTCCCTTGCGCCGTGACGCCGAGCGCAACCGGCAGCGCCTGCTGGAGGCGGCACGGGAACTCATGGCCCGCGACGGGCTGCGGGTGCCGTACGAGGAGATCGCCCGCACGGCCGGAAGCGGCATGGGCACCCTGTACCGCCGCTTCCCCGACCGCCAGGATCTCGTGGACGCCCTGTTCACCGAACACGTCGATGCCGTGGTCGCCCTTGCCCAGCAGGCGTGCCGGACCGACGACCCCTGGAGCGGCCTCACCTGGTTCATGGAGCGGCAGTTCGAACTCGAAGCCGACAACCGCGCCCTGGGTGAACTGCTGCGCGGCGGACAGCAGGGGACCGCCCACCTGGCGCAGGGCTGCGCCCGCATCGCGGAACTGGTCGCACAGCTCGTCGAACGCGCGGTCCGCGCCGGCCGGTTGCCGCCCGGAGTGACCCCCGGCGACCTCGAGACCGTCCACCTCATGGTGGGCGCCGTGATGGACGCCTCACGGCAACACGCCCCCCACCGGTGGCGGCGCGCCCTGGCTGTGGCACTCGCCGGACTCCGCCACGCCGACCTGCGGCCAGACGGAGAAACCATGCGCCCTGCCCAGCCGGCCCCGCGGTGCGGCCCGTAGCACCGCCCAGCATTCGGACCGGTCCCCGCCGACGAGGGTGGCCCCGCGTTCGGCCGGCTCGGGGTGGATGCCGAGCAGGTCGGCGACGACCATGGGCGGCAGGTCCACCAGGGCCGTCCGTCATGGCGGTGCTCCGTGCTGCGCGGGCGGGCAGACCGTGGCGTCTCAGAGGGCCGGCGTGGCCGAGGGGGTTGCGCGGACGTCCAGGGCTGTGACCGGGCAAGAGGCATCTGCGCCCGGCCGTGTTGCCGCGCCGGGCGGGGGCCGCGCTGGAGCTGCTCGCCCATGAGGCGGGCGAGCTTCGGCGGGAGCACGAAGGGGTGGCGGTTGACCGTCAGACAGGCATGCCCCTGGCCGTGGCGCATGTGGTCGTCGGCGAGTTCGGCATCCCCTCGGGCACGTGGGCGCCTCACCGTACCGCCCACCCGCTCTGGCACACCGCCGCGTCAGACACGGACGCGAAGCCATGGACACGGCTGCGGTCCCCCACCGGCCCGGCCCGGCCGGTGCCGGAGGCGGGGGCGGTGTCGGGCGCGACAGTGTCGGCGATCTGGCTCACGGTAACGAGCCACTCGCTTAAAGTGATCGGGTCCGGTGCTGCCAGGCCGGGGCGATGGGGAGTGGGAGTGGGTTCTACGGCTGCAGCCGGTTCGCGCGTGGAGGCGGCGTCGACCGGTCGGGACGTGAGGTCGCCGGACGCCGACCCGTGGCACGAGACACTCGGGAGATTCGTCGGGTCGGCGGGGGACGACCCCGCGGTGGCCGACGAGGCGGTGCGGCGTCTCCGCGCCGGGCTGTTGACGGCGCGTGACATGCGGTTGGTGCTCCTGGGGACGGCGCACCTGCCGGGTTGGCAGCCGGTGCGCCGAGCCGTGATCGACGTCCTGGCCGACGACGTGGAGTCGGCGCGGCACGTTCTTCTCACCCACACCCAGGTCGAGGTGTTGCCGCCCCCTCGGTACGAAGAGGTCCCACCGGAACGCGGCGGCACCGGTGCCGCGTTCGCGGCCGTGGTCGGTCCCGCGGGCGCACAGGTCACCGGGCCCGCCCGGCAGGCCCGTACCGGCCGGGAGGCGAAGGACCGGGCGGCGCTCGCCCTGCTGGCAGCTCTGGCCGGCGTCGAACCGCCGGGCCGGGAGCCGGGCCGGGAGCCGGGCCGGGAGCCGGGCCGGGACGGAGCGGCCGGGCGCCTTGTCCTGCCGGGCATGCTGACGGAAGTCTTCGAACACCGCCTGCTGCGCGCCCTGTCGGCCGGGCGGGGGCCCGGTCCGGAGCTGGAGGAGGAAGCCCTGCGCCGGGCCGGCACGGGACGGCTGCGCCACCGCGACCTGTACCTGCTGCTCCTCACCGCCCGGGGCAAGGAGTGGACGAAGACGCGTACGGCGGCACTTCGGCGTGCCGCGGCGATGCCTCCGGCTCCGGCCCGGTTGCTGCACTGGTACGCCGAACAGCACGGCGGGGGTGATGGGGACTGCCTGTCCTACGAGGAGGAGCCGGACCCCGCCGGAGGCCGCCACCGCGTGCGGGCCCTACTGCGGGCGGAACGCACCCGGACCGGACCGGAACGGACCGCCCGGTCACGTCGGACGGCCAAGCACTACGCCTGCTGCGCGCTGCTCGCCGAACTGGCCGGCCTGCCGGAACCCGCCCCGCAGGTCGAGGACGAGCGGGCCGGGACCGTACGCATCACGGTCCCCGCGCAGGGCCAGGACCCGGTCAAGACGCTCAACAAGCACTGTCAGCGGGAGGCGATCACCAAGCCCGAGTCGACGCTGCGGGTCCTGGGATCGCGTGTGGAGTGCACCTACCGTTGCCGCCACCGCGCCAGTGGCCTGCGGGTCCAGGCCACCGCGGTCGGCCCGGACAAGAACGCGGCACGCGGAGCCGCGGCGCTGAAACTGCTGCGCAAGCTCGCCTCCGTCGACGCCGCCGACGCCGTAGGCACCCTCGGCGGCCCCGGTGGCGCGGATGACCGGCGTTCCCCGGGGCCGGGCCCCGCGGCCACGCCGCCCGCCGCCCCCTCGCCGGCCCGGCTGCACGAGGCGGTTGCCGCGGGCTGCCCGGTGTCGTTCGTGCCCGCCCGGGGCGCGGGCCCGGCGGTGTGGTGGGTGCGGGACGGTGGCTCCCGTGCGCTGCCGGTGACCGGCCTGTCCGCCCCGCCCGCCGCCGGGTGGCGGGTAGGGCTCGCCGACGGCCTGCCCGCGGTGCACCGGGCCGGTGCCGGAGCGGACCCGACCGCGGTGTTCTGGCAGCGGGCGGTGCACATCGCCCTGCAGCTCGTCCGCGCCCGGCTCGTCCATCCCGCACTCGACGAGCATGGGCACGCGGTATGGCGCGTGGGTCCGGTCCCGGCGGACGCCGAGGCCGCGTTGACGGCGCTCGCCGCCGCGGCGCCGCCCGGCGCCGTCCTGTCGTCCGGTCCCCCCGGTCCCGGGTCCGGTATGAGCGCGCGCCAGGCCATCCTCGCCTGCTGCGACGCGGTGGCCGACGCGCTGGTACGCACCCCGGCTGCCGTCCTGTGCGGGGCCGGCCCCTGGACGGCGCCCGTACCGGGCCCGGTCACCGCCGGGGCGCAGGGGGCGGTGCGCGGCTGGCTGGACGGGGTGGAGGACCTGGCCGACGGCGGCCCGGCCCCGCGGCTGGTCCTGCGGATCCGGCCGCCCGGCGGTGAGCAGGCCGCCGCGGGCCGGCTCACCGCCGACCTGTACCTGGCCCCGGCGGCCTGCACCTCCGCGGACTCCGCCCCAGGCACACCGGACGAGGTGGCCGCCGCCCAGGTGTGGGCCGGCGCCGCGCGCGTCGGCGGAGAAGGCGCCGATACGGTCCGGCCGCGGGTACGGCGGGTCCTGCGCCGGGCCGCGCGGCTGAATCCGGCACTGGCCGCGCTGGCCGCACTGGCCGGTGAGGAGAACCCGCGGCAGTGCGTCCTGCGTTCCGGCGGCATCGCCGCGCTGCTGGAGCAGGAGGCCGGACTCATCGGAGCGGGTGTACGGGTGGTGTGGCCCGAACGGCTGCGCACCGCCCTGTCGGCGGCCGCGGTCGTCGGCACGCCGGACGGGGAGGAGGAAGGCGGGCCCGGCCGGGTGTCCGGGGAACGGCCGCGGTTCAGCGTGACGGCGCTGCTCGACTTCCGCTGGCAGGTCGCTCTCGACGGCGCCGACCTCAGCGAGGAGGAGATGGACGCCCTCGCCGAAGCGGCCCGGTCGCTCGTACGCGTCCGCGGACAGTGGGTGCTGGCCGACCCGGTGCTCCGGCGCCGTGCCCGCCACCGGCTCCTGGGCCGGCTGCCCGGGACGCAGGCGCTGACCGCCGCCCTGACGGGCACCGTCACCGTCGCCGACGACACGGTTGCCTGCCGGCCCGCCGGACCGCTCGCCGACATGATCGGTGTGCTGCGTCGGGGCGAACACCATCCCGAGGCGGTGCCCGTCCCCGCCGGGCTGACGGCCGCCCTGCGCGGCTACCAGCAACGGGCCCTGACCTGGCTCGCGCACACCACACGCCTCGGGTTCGGCGCCGTCCTCGCCGACGACATGGGGCTGGGCAAGACCCTCACCGCGCTCGCCTTCACCCTGCACCACCAGCGGTACGGTCCGGGCCCGGCACTGGTGGTCTGCCCTGCCTCCCTGGTGGCCACCTGGTGCCGCGAGGCCGCCCGCTTCGCCCCCCACCTGCCGGCCGTCGCCTACCACGGCGCCGAACGCACGCTGGAAACGGTCACCGACACCACGCTGGTGGTCACCACCTACGACCTGCTGCGCCGCGACGCCGCCCGCCTCGCCGAGCGGCACTGGGCCCTGGTCATCGCCGACGAGGCCCAGCACGCGAAGAACCCCGCCTCCGCCACCGCCCGCCGGCTGCGCGCCCTGCCCTCCACCACCCGCCTGGCACTGACCGGCACCCCGGTGGAGAACAACCTGTCCGAGCTGTGGGCGCTGCTCGACTGGACCAACCCTGGCCTGTTCGGCCCGCTGACGGCGTTCCGGTCCCGGTGGGCGAACGCCGCGGAGAAGAACCCCGACGGCGCAGAGGCCGCCGAACTGGGCCGGGTCGTCGCCCCGTTCCTGCTCCGGCGCCGCAAGACCGATCCCGGCATCGCCCCCGAGCTCCCGGCGAAGATCGACCGGCCGCGCCCGGTGCAGCTGACCACCGAGCAGGCCGGTCTGTACGAGGCGGTCGTCCGCGAGACCCTGCAGCAGATCGAGGACGCCCGCGGCATCGAACGCAACGGCCTGGTCTTCAAGCTCCTGACCGCGCTGAAGCAGATCACCAACCACCCCGCCCACTACCTGCGTGAACAGCCGCCCACCAGCGGCGAGTCACCCGCGTTCACGGCACGCTCGGCCAAGACCGCGGCCCTCGTCGACCTGTTGGAGACGATCCGGGCGAGCGGCGAGGCCGCACTGCTCTTCACCAGCTACGTCGCCATGGGCCACCTGCTCACCGCCCACCTCACCCATCTCGGCCACGACCCGCTCTTCCTGCACGGGGCGACGCCCCTGGCCGAACGGACGCGTATGGTCGACGCCTTCCAGGCCGGCCGGCACCCGGTGATGGTCCTGTCCCTCAGAGCGGCCGGGACCGGTCTGACCCTCACCCGTGCCGCCCACGTCGTCCACTACGACCGCAGCTGGAACGCCGCCGTCGAGGACCAGGCCACCGACCGCGCCCACCGCATCGGCCAGCACCGGACCGTCACCGTGCACCGTCTGATCACCAGGCACACCGTCGAGGACCGCATCGACGAGCTCCTCACCCGTAAGCGCGCCCTGGCCTCCGCCGTCCTGACCGGCGGGGACCGGGCGCTCACCGGGCTCACCGACCGGGAGCTGGCCGACCTCGTGGCCCTGGGGGAACGCCGATGAGCGTCCCGCACACCACCGCCGAATGGGCCCACGCCCCCACCGCCGCCCCGACCGGCGGGCACCAAGCACCCACCCGGCTCACCAACCGGAAACCGGCCGACCTCGTGGCCCTGGGGGAACGCCGATGAGCGTCCCGCACACCACCGCCGGATGGGCCCACGCCCTGACCGCCGCCCTCGCCCGGGCCGCCGGGGACCCCGCGCTCCTGGACGCGGCACGGCGCCTGCTCCTCACCGACGAGGCGGGCCCGCTCAACGTCAACCGGGGCTTCGCCACGACCAAGTTCCCCCTGCCCGGCGGTCGCGTCGCCCGGCCCCGGCTGCTCGTCGCCGAACTCACGGACGCCGAATGGGACCGTGTCGAGACCGCGATCCGCGCACGTCCCGACGCCGCGGCCGTCGCCGGAACCGCCGCCGTCAGCGACCGGCTCACCGACCCGGCACACACCGGCGGCGTCGCCCTCGTCCCCGGCCCGCAGGACATCTCCCACACCTGCACCTGCGCCCTCGACGCCGCGAACGCCGCGTGTCCGCACTCCGTCGCCCTCGGCATGCTCCTCGCCGAACGGCTGCGCACCACGCCCGCCCCGCTGTTCACGCTGCGCGGCCGCCCCCACCAGTACGTGAAGAAGCGCCTGCGCTCGAACGGCGCGGACTCCGGGCAGGCCGGGACCCCGGTGTCCGGGGCGCCACCCGCCGCCACGGCCCCGACCCTGGTCCCGGCCCAGGCCACCGAGCCGGACCCGCCGGGCCCGCCCGCCCCGCAGGTCCCCGACCCGGTCGACCTCGACCTCACGGGAGCACGCCCGGTGCCGACCGGTTCACTCCCCGAGCCCCCTGCCCCGCTGCCCGCGGCCGAGGCCCTGGACGCGCTGGCGACGGACGCGGCCCACCGCGCCGGAGCCCTTCTCGACGGCGCCCTCCCCGAGGGGCAGGAACTCCCGGCCGGCCCCGGCAGCGGCCCCGGCACCGACCCCGGCAGCGACATCGCGCGCTTCCTGGCCCTGCCGCACGGGGCGCCGTTCCGGCAGGCCGCCATGGACCGTCTCGGCCTCGACCTCATCGGCCTCGGTCACTACCAACTCGCCCACACCCACGGCGGACCGGGCGGAGCAGCCGCCTACCTCGAGCCGTTCACCGTCGACCACGACGTCCTCGCCGACGCCCAGGCCCGCATCCAGCCGCTGCGCCCCGCCGCCACGGCTCCCATCGGGTGCGAGCACAACCGGCTCACCGACGACGCCGCCGGCATCCAGCTCAGGTACGGGCCGGACGGGCGCTGGCACCCCTACCGCGCCCCGTACGGCGTCTGGCAGCCCGTCCCCGGCCCGTCCGCCGACCCGGCCCGGGCCTACCGCGCCGCACGCGCCGCGGGGCGCACGAACCGGCGTACTTCATAGCGTCCCCCCACCCGTCGGCTCACCGGTCCCGGGCCGGCGTCCTCGGTCGGAGGATGTCGTCGAGGGAGTCCTCGCGCCACTGCTTGAGGAGTTGGTGGAAGGCGTGGGCGCCGTGGGGATAGGCGGTGGGGCCGTTGGGCCGGCCCCGGCCTTCGCGGTTGTAGTAGCCGGGGGTGCAGTCGGCGTGGAACCACTCGTGGTCGGGGGCGTCCTTCGCCAGGGTGGCGAGCCAGGCGTCCTCGAGCTCGCGGGGCGGTTCGACGAGGGCGCCCCCGGCTTCGGCGGCGGCGACGAGAGCGGCGGCGTGGACGGCCTGTTCGTCCAGGATGTGGGTGAAGTTGACGCTGCTGGCGTTCTGCAGGGATCCCATCTGGATGAGGTTCGGGAAACCGTTGCTGGTGAAGCCGTGCAGGGTGCGCGGACCCTGCTGCGCCCACGCGTGCAGGAGCTGGGTGCCGCCGCGGCCGTGGACGGGGAGCTTGCCGGAGAGGACGCCCGAGGTTCCGACGGAGAAGCCCGTGGCGAAGATCAGGCAGTCGAGTTCGTACGTGACGCCGCCGACCACGACGCCGTTCTCGGTGACGCGCTCGATGCCGTGGGTGTCCGCGGTGTCGACCAGGGTGACGTTGTCGCGGTTGAACGCCTGGTAGTACCGGTCGGAGAAGGTGGGGCGCTTGCAGGCGTACCGGTACCAGGGCTTGAGCTTCTCCGCCGTGTCCGGGTCGGTGACCGTCTCCTCCACGCGGGCACGGAGTTCGTTCATCTTCGCGGCGTCGGCGGCCTCGTAGGCGGCTTCGAAGGCTGCCCGGTCGCCCTGGCGGCGGAAGCTCGGCAGGAGCTTTTCCAGGAGGCCGGCCGACTCGGTCCAGCGGTCGGCGACGAGATCCTCGTCGGCGGGTTCGCCGGAGACGATGCGGAGGTAGTTGTCACGGCGCTCGGCCGCCCAGCCGTCGCGGTCGGCGCCGACGTCCCGGGCGGTGGTGCGGCGGTTGGCGCGCACGTCCACGGTGGACGGGGTGCGCTGGAAGACGTGGACGTGGGCGGCGTCCTCGGCCAGCATCGGGATGACCTGGATGCCGGTGGCGCCGGTGCCGACGACGCCCACCCGCTTGTCCGCGAGGCCGGTCATCCCGCCGTCCGGGGTTCCGCCGGTGTAGGCGTAGTCCCACCGCGAGGTGTGGAAGGTGTGCCCCTCGAAGTCCTGGATGCCGGGGATCCCGGGAAGCTTCGGCGTGGAGAGGGTGCCGGTGGAGGTGACGACGTACGTGGCGTGGAAGGCGTCACCGCGATCGGTGGCCACGATCCACGTCCCGGATGCCTCCTCCCAGGTCAGCGAGGTGACCGAGGTCGAGAACAGGGCGTGCTCGTAGAGGTCGAACTGCCGGGCGACGCGCACCGCGTGGCGGCGGATCTCCTCCCCCGGGGCGTACTTCCACTCCGGGACGTATCCGGTCTCGTCGAGCATCGGCAGGTACACGTGCGCCTCGATGTCGCAGTGGATGCCCGGGTACCGGTTCCAGTACCAGGTGCCCCCGAAGTCGCCGCCCGTCTCGACGACGCGGACGGACCGCACACCCTGCTGCCGCAGCCGCGCCCCGGCGAGGATGCCGCCGAATCCGCCGCCGACCACGGCGACGTCGACCGTGTCGTGCAGCGGCTCGCGCTCGGCGGTTTCACCGACGTACGGGTCGGCGGCGTAGTAGCCGAACTCTGCTTCGGTGGCCTGGTACTGGGCGGCACCGTCCGGGCGTACGCGTCGCTCGCGCTCGGCGTGGTAGCGCCGCCTCAGCGCCTCCAGTTCTTCGGAGGAGGGCGCCTGGTGGGACATCGTGCGAGGGATCGTCATGTGGGGGGCCTGCCTCAATCCTCTGTTGTTCCGGCCGCATCGACCTGTGCGGCCGTCGGCTCCGCTACGGTAGCAACTACCGGACAACACTGTCCGGTTGAGATTCGGACGCGCAGTGGCGCGTACTGACCCGTCTCCGCCTCACTGCCGCCGGCACCTCCCGCCCCACCCCCACAGCCGACAGCCGACAGCCGACAGCCGACAGGAAGAGTGACCCCCATGCGACGACTCCCCCTCCGTTCCCTCGCCGTGCTCGCCACCGTCGGCGCCCTCGCCCTCACCGGATGCGGTACGCAGACGGGTGACGTCGGCGAGCAGACGGCCGGGGCCCCCGGTGCGGGCGGCCGGACCCTTCGCGCGCAGCAGGTGATGCAACTGACCGAGGTGCACGAGCAGACCGGGATGACGCTGCTGGAGGGGCCGGTCTTCGGCGCGGACGGCGGTCTGTTCGTCGTCGACGTCACCGCGCCCGAGGGCGAGCCGAAGGTGATGCGGGTCGATGTCCGGAGGAAGACGAAGCGGGCGGTCCACACCGACGGGCGCGGGGCGTACACCTCCGCGCAGTTCAGCCCGTACGACGGGCGGCTCTACCTGACCGACTTCGCGCACGGAGAGGTGGTCAGCCTGAACCCGGACGGCAGCGACCTGCGGACCTTCTTCTCCGGTGAGGTCGACGGAGCCCCGATGAACCCCGACGACCTCGCCTTCGACGAGGACGGCCACCTGTACGTCAGCGACTCGCGCGGCCTGACCGAGGGCAGGGCGCTCGGCCGTGTGGTGCGGATCGACCGCGACGGCGGGCAGGCCACCGTCCTGGCCGACGGACTGGCCGCGACGAACGGGATCTCCTTCGACGCGGAGTACCGCGGGCTGTGGTTCAGCGAACTGACGGAGAACCGGATCTCCTACCTCCCCGTCGGCCGCGAGGGCGGGGTCACCGCCCGGCACACCGCGATCCGGGTCGACGGCGGGATCGCGCAGACCGACTCGATCGCCGTGGACGCGGACGGCAACCTCTACCAGGGGCTGCACGGCCGGCCCGCGATGGCCGTGTACGACCGGCACGGTGAGCGGCTGGCGACGGTCGAGGTGCCCGCGCGCGCCGCCGCGGGCCTCGAGTCGGCGACGAACGTGGCGATCACGCCCGGCGGGACCAGGGCCTACATGACCGTCAGCGGGCCCGCGGGCGGGTACCTCTACGCCTTCGACGCGCTGGCGGAAGGCACCCGGCAGTCCAACGGCGGCTGACGCTCCCGGCCGGAAAGACCCTCTACCCGTAGAAGGGCCGCACCGGACCCACTTCGACGCCGAGGAGCCGCCAGGCCGCCAGCGCCCTGCGCTCCCGCTCCTCGTGGGAGGGGCCGGTGACGGCGCCGGAGACCATGGCGACGGCGAGCATGAGGTCGTCCGCCGTGGCCAGCCGGTGGCCGGCGTCCGGCAGGTGTGCGCGCAGGGCGTGTTCGACCCGCCGGGACAGGGCCAGGGCGAGGGCGTGCGTGCGGACGGCGGAACGGCTGTCCGATCCGTCGGCGTGCAGGAGACCGATGAACGCCGCCGACTCCTTCAGGTGCCAGGTCAGCACACCGAGCACACCGGCGAGGGTCGCGTCCTCGGCCGCGGCCGCCTGTTCGACCTCCCGGACGTTCTCCTCCAGTACGGCGGTCGTCACCGCGCTCCGGTCGGGGAAGTGCCGGTACAGGACGCCCTGCCCGACCCCGGCGCGGCGCGCGATCGCGGACAGCGGGGCGTCCAGACCGTGCTCCGCGTAGATCTCCCGGGCGGCGGTGACCAGCGCGGCACGGTTGCGGGCGGCGGCCTTCGGCCCGTCGTTCGCGGGCCGCCGCGGGTCCGGCACGGGGTGCTGCGTCATCCCGGCAGAGTACGGCAATGCTCGCGCGACACTGCCGTCCCAAACGTCGGCTTGACGTCGCACTCGAACCACACGGTCTTGCCGGCACCGGCCGGAGATGGCGTAACGCCCCACCTGTCGGTCACCGCCTGGACGAGCAGCAGCCCGCGCCCACCGTCGGCAAGCGTGTCCCCCGCCGTCGGAACGGGCAGTCGCGGGCAACTGTCGGAGACCTCCACCCGCACCACGCCGGGCAGCAGAAGGAAGCAGATGCCACAACGACGGCCGGGTACGTGCCGGACGACGTTGGCGAGGAGTTCCGACACCGCGAGTTCGGCCGCGTCGGCCACCTCCAGCAGGCCCGAACCCTTGAGATAGAGCCGCAGGATGCGGCGCAGATGCCGGACCGAGTGCTCACCCAACGCGAACTCGGCCCGATAGTGCGTCTCGAAGTCCGTCATACGCGGACCAGTTGCGTGATTCACATCACCAGATTGCAACGCAGCGCATACGATCGGCTACGCAAAGAAATCAACGCCGAGAGGCGTTTCAGGCCGGAGGCACCACCGTGGCCAACATCCAGACGCTCGACCCCACGGCGTCCCCACTCGACTACTACGGCTGGGAACTGCGCCGCCAACGCGAGGCCCACGGCCTCAAGCAGGGACAGCTCGGCGAGATCATCTTCTGTACGGGCTCGCTGATCTGCCAGATCGAGACCACGAAGAAGGTTCCCACCCGCGACTTCTCCGAACGCGTGGACGCGGCCCTCGGCACGGACGGTCTCTTCTCCCGCCTGATCGGCCTGGTCCTGCGCAGCCAACTGCCCACGTGGTTCCAGCCGTACGCGGAGATGGAGGCGAAGGCGGCGTACATTTCCACGTATCAGGCGCAGGTGGTGTACGGGCTGTTGCAGACGGAGGAGTACGCGCGGGCGGTGCTCGCCACCGGAGCGCCGGACGATCTGGAAGGTCTGGTGACCGCCCGGATGGAACGCCAGCGCATCTTGGAACGAGAACAGCCGCCGCTGGTCTGGGTGGTCCTGGATGAGGCGGTGCTGCACCGGCCGATCGGCGGCACTGGTGTCATGCGACGCCAACTGGCTCACTTGTTGAGGTTCACCGGTCATCGATGGGTGCATGTGCAGGTGTTGCCGAACAAGGCTGGCGAACACGCCAGCCTCGCTGGCTCGTTCAACTTCCTCCGCTTCGAAGAAGATCCGGATGTGGTCTACACAGAGGACGTCATCTCCGGCCACATGACGGCCAACTCCGAAACCATCAAAGAGGCCGCGCTCCGTTACGCTCGCGTGCAGGCCGCTGCCCTCTCCGTGGAGGACTCGGCGGAACTGATCGCCCGCCTGATGGAGGACCGCTATGGAGACCGCCCCCAGCCCGAGGAACAACCAGTGGCGTAAGTCCAGCTACAGCGGCAACACTGGCGGCGACTGCGTCGAGGTCGCCGACGGCTGCCCCACCGGCGCCGTCCCCGTCCGCGACAGCAAGGACCCGTCCGGCCCGGTCGTCACCGTCGGCGTCGACGCCTGGCGAGCATTCGTCGACGGTCTGCGGTAATCCACAGACCCGTTCGACTGTCAGTGGCACCCCCTACTCTCGACTGCGTGGTCGCTCGTGCGGCGGAGGCCATCAGGTAGGGGGAAACACGTTGGGAACGTCATCGACGTCTGCGGCTCGGGTGCGCGCGCCCGAGCCCACGATCGCGCCCATCACCTCACTCGCTTCGCGGGTTCTGTCGGGCGACATCGTTTTACCCAAGTTCCAACGGGCGTTCGTGTGGACCCCGCAGCAGATCCTGTACCTGCTCGACTCGGTGCGCCGGAACTACCCCATCGGCAGCCTTCTCATGTGGCGTACGACGGCCAAGCTGGCCAGCGGGCATGAGATCGCGGGCCTGGACACCGTGCCCCAGCACGAGGGCGCCCCGGTGCACTACGTCCTCGACGGGCAGCAGCGGCTGGCCAGCCTGGTCGGCGCGCTGCACGGTTCCGGGGCGATATGGGAGATCGCGTACGACCTGGAGCGCGAGGAGTTCCTGCACCTCACGGAGGAGGCCCCGACCGGGCCGCACATCCTCCCGGTCCGGGACCTCACCTCGGTCGGCGCGATCCTCGCGTGGATTCAGCGGTACAACCCCAGCAGCGAGCTTCAACGCCGTGCCCAAGCACTGAGTGAGCAGTTCGCGCACTACCAGGTGCCGATGGTGACGCTGCTCGATGTCTCCGAGGAGGACTCGGCCCGGATCTTCGAGCGGATCAACAGCACGGGCACGTCCATGGACATCGTCGACCTGATCCGGGCCGGCACCTGGTCGAAGGAGTTCGACCTCAAGGACGAGATCGAGCAGCTTCTCCAAGTGCTCGACGCCAAGAAGTACGGCCGGGTCGACGCCAAGACCATGCTGCGGACGATCTCGGCGGCGGCGGGCTTCGGCTTCTCCACCAAGTCCATCCACGAGCTGCGCGGCCTCAGCCGTCAGCAGCTCCAGGCCGCCGTCGCCGACGCGGGGAAGGCGGCCGCACGAGCCGTGGACTTCCTCTCCACCCAGATCCGCACACCGCAGGCCGAAGCACTGCCCTACTACAACCAGTTCGCCGTCCTGGTCGAGCTGTTCAGGCAGCTGCCCAAGCCGACGGCGGCCCAGTACGAGGCCGTGACGCGCTGGTTCTGGCTGACGGCGAGCAGCGAGTACTTCAAGGGGTGGCGGGAGTCGCAGATGGGGCCGGACCTGTCGGCCGTCACCGAGTTCGCGGCGGGGCGCTCGGCGGAGGTCGAGACGGCAGCCGCCCTTCCCCGAGCCCTCCTCTGGCAGCGTGCGCAGTTCTCCCGGCAGAACGCCCCCAGCAAGCTTCTGGTGCTGCTGATGTCGTACGAGAAGCCGGTCGACCTGAACACGGGCCTCGTCATCGACGTGGCCGACGCGCTGTCCTGGCAGAACGGTAAGCAGTTCCACCACTTCTTCCCGCGCGCGTACCTGAAGAAGGAAGGGGTGAAATCGGGGAAGGACAACGTCTGCGGCAACCTGATCATGCTCAGCGCGATCACCAACAACTGGATCTCCGACCGCCGCCCCTCCGCCTACCTCAGGGACCTCGCCGTCTGGCACGGCGAGGACGTCCTGCGGGAGCGCCTGCGCACCTGCCTGATCGAAGAGGACGCCTACCAGGCCGCACTGCGTGACGACTACGACGCTTTCCTGCGGGCCCGGTCAAAGACGCTGCATCGGCGGCTCATGGAGCTCATCGGCTCGGCGGCGGGAAGCAGCGGAGACGGAGACGTGTTCGCTCCTTCGCCCGACCTGGAGTCCGACCCGCCGGTAGCCGCCGGCTCAGAGCCCCTCGACCGGGACTCGGTGGACTGAGGAGGTGCGGGGCGATGGTGCGCATGCGGGACGTTCCGGCCCGGGACCGGCCGCGCGAACGGTTGTTGGCCCGGGGCGCGGAGGCGTTGTCCGACCGTGAACTGCTCGCGTTGTTGCTGGGCGCGGGAGTCCCCGGCCAGGACGCGGTGGAACTGGCCGGGCGGCTGATCCACCGGCACGGCGGCCTGTACGCGCTGTCCCGGCTCCCCGCGCACGAGCTGGCAGCCGGCCTGCCCGGAATCGGCTCGGCGAAGGCGGCACGGGTCGCTGCGGCGTTCCAGCTGGGCCGTCGGGCCGCGCCGCCATCGCCTTCGGCCCGGCAACAGGTACGTGGATCCGCCGACTTGGCGATAATCGCGGCTCCCCTCCTCCACGGCCTGCGGCACGAACGCGTCGTCGTGGTCGTCTGCGACGGGTCGGGTTCGGTCCTGCGCACGACCGTCCTCACGGAGGGCGCGACGGACCGCAGCCTGATCCCGGTCCGCGATGTCCTGGCCCTGGTTCTCGCGGCGGGCGGCACATCCTTCGGCGTGGCCCACAACCACCCCACGGGTTGCACCGACCCCAGCGCGGCCGACCGCCTCGCCACAACTCGCCTGGCGGCGGGGGCTGCGGCGGTCGGCCTGCGTTTCCTGGACCACGTGGTGGTCACGGACGGGGCGTGGCGAAGGGTGTCGCCCGAGTGAAGCGTGTCTCTGGCTACAGCCGCCCGGAGAAAGCGGCGTCGAGCAACGCCCGCCGAAGCGCAGCAAGCTGCTCCACCTGCGCCGCGCCGCCGTCAGCCACCCTGCGGGCGAGGGTGAGCTGTTTCGCGATGCGTCGCTGCTCGGAGAGGCTCGGAAGCGGGACCTCGGTTGCCAGCAGCGTGGAGGGAGTAGTCCGCTTGCGTCGGACCATGGACCCGCGTGGCGTCAGTCTGGCCCACAGTTCGGGCCACGCCAGCAGATGCTCCATGTACTCACTGTCAGCTGCTTCTTCGATCAAACTGAAGACAGGATACTCAGGCGAGACATACGTGTCGGCGAATTCTTTACCGACCACAGCAAGCGCTCCCTCCCAAGCATTCAGCTTACTCATGACAATCTGACCCGACCGAATACGCGCAAAGCGCGTGTACGCCGTATCACTCCCCTGAATAGCCGGTCGCTCGATCAAGCCACGCCCGAAACTATAGATTCCAGTAATGGGGTAACTAGAGTTCGGCTCGACATCAATAAAATCGTTGTCCACAAGCAGAGCCTCAGCCAACGGCGCAGTCCGCTCAATGGCACGAAACAGGACGTCGGAGTATTGAAGATTCAACGCAGTCGACGTATTTTTCATGTGAACCACTTGCGCAATCCGACTCATGGCAGTGTCGAGTTTGTCAGCAACGCGCCGCTGCTCAGCCAGATCAGGCAGAGCTACACGCTTACCACCGAATACCTTGATGCCGAGCGTCCGGTTACGCCCTGCCGACCCCGGAGACGCCTGGCGGATCACATCAACCCCCGGCCCTCCATAGAAGTACGGGAGCAGATACCGCACATCGGCAATTTCTTCATTAACGCGGTACGTCATGAAGCGGTGCGAACCGATCATTCCCTCCTCGCTGTCGGACGCAAGCGCAACTGCACCCTCCCACGCAAAGACGTTACTGAAAACAAGGTCGCCGGGTTCAATAATGAAAACCTTCTTAGTGGCGATCTCGTGACCAGCGACGGGCTCTTTGTGGAAGATCCCGTTACCGAACGAACGAATACCGATCTCGCGGTACTCCTTGTCCCCTTCCGGGAGGACAGGACGCCGAACCAGGGTGATCACGTCGTCCACGGCGTACTCGGTGAGAGTCATCGCTGCTCCCCCAGCCCCGCACGCAGTTCCTTCAGCAGTCCCAGAATCTCCGTCTCCGTCTTCACCAGCTCGCCCACCAGCTCTTCCGGTGTCCGGTGCTGCAAGTCGTCGCCGACGTGCGGGTTGGCGATGTCCAGGTTGAAGCCTGAGGCGACGATGTCCGACGCGGGAACGACCCACGCCTGCTCGCCCACCTCGCGCCCCGCGCGCTCCTTGCCGCCCCACCATTCGACACACGGCTCGAACTCCTCGAACCGCATCGGCTTCGTCTTGGTGTAGCCCCGGCGCCCCTCCGGGAGCGGGACCTCGTAGAACCAGACCTCCTGCGTCGGTCCGGTCTTCTCGAAGAAGAGGATGTTGGACGGGATCTGCGTGTAGGGAGCGAAGACGCCCTGCGGGAGGCGGACGACGGTGTGCAGGTTGCAGTCCTTCATCAGCTTCTTCTTGATCTTCGCGCCGATGGAGTTCTCCCTCGTCGCGAAGAGACTGCCGTTGGGCAGGACGATCGCGCACCGGCCACCCAGCTTGAGCTGGTCGAGGATCGAGTAGAGGAAGAGCCAGGCCGTCTCCTGGGTGCGGAAGCCGTCCGGGAACGCCTTGACGACCGTCGCTTCCTCCTCCCCGCCGAAGGGCGGGTTGGTGAGGACCACGTTCACCTTGTCGGCGGCGTTGGAGTTCCGCATCTCCAGCAGCGAGTTGCCGCGCCGCACATGCGGTGCGTCGATGCCGTGCAGCAGCAGGTTCATCGACCCCAGCAGGTACGGCAGCGGCTTCTTCTCGATGCCCCGGATGTCCCTGTGCAGACGCCTGCGCTGGGTGTCCGTCTTGACCTGGCCCTTCAGTTGCTCGTACGCCTGGACCAGGAACCCGCCGGTGCCGCTGGCCGGGTCGAGGATCGACTCGCCCAGTTCGAGGAAGGACTGCTGCACCATGAAGCGGTTGACCGGACGCGGGGTGTAGAACTCGCCCGAGTCGCCGGCCGCGTCCCGCATCTCCTTGAGGATCGACTCGTAGACGAACGCCATGGTGTGGATGTCGTCGGTCGAGACGAAGTGGATCTGGTTGACGATGTTGACCAGATCCCGCAGCAGCGTGCCCGACTGCATGCGGTTGACGACGTCCTTGAAAATGGTCGAGATGACGTTGCGCGGGTCCTCCGCGTCATCGCCGACCAGCCCCGCCAGGTACGGGATGAGCTTCTCGTTGACGAACGACTTCAGTTCGTCACCGCTGAAGTCCGGGTCGGTCGCCCAGCCCTCCCAGTGGTACGGCTCCTCAATCGCCCGCCGGTAGCCGTCCGGGTCCAGCGCCTCGCCCTCCTGCTCCACGCGCTCGTCGAACGCCTTGAGGAAGAGCAGCCAGGAGAGCTGGGGCAGCCGGTCCAGGTCGCCGTTCATCCCGGCGTCCTTGCGCATCGTGTCGCGCGCGGACTTGATCAGGGAGGCGAGACGTGCCTGGGATGTGCCCGGGGACTTCTCCGCCGTTTTCTTCGTGGTCGCTGCCATGTCAGCTCAGCCGGTCTCTCTGTTCGGGTCGGGAAGAGGTAGATGGTTCGTCAACGTGCTTCATCGGCGAGGGCCGCCGCCCACAGTCCGCGCACCAGCGCGAGTGCCGCGTCCAGCGTCGGCGGGATACCCGTGGTCAGCTCCTGCGCCAGCTCCGGGTAGCTGTCGCGCCACCGGGGCGGCGGGTCGGGGAGCTCGTGCGGGACGTCGTGGGTGCCCCGGACGGTGAAGACATGCCGCACCGCCGTGACCAGCGCCGCGTCCCCGGGCAGGCCGTCCTCGGCCAGCAGGACGAGGTCCGCGAGGTCCTTGACGCGCGTATTGGGCCGGCCGCCGTAGTCGCGGGTGAAAGCGTGCAGCTTCTCCGCGAAGTGCTGGCGGCGGTCCACCGCCTCTATCGTCCGCTGTGGCATGCCGGCGAAAGCAAGGGCGTGGGGGAGTGGAAGGCGCTCGGTCCGGGCGATCTCCTCACCCCGGTCCACCACGTCCACGCGGACGCCCGCGAAGAGCTTTCCCCCGAGATGCGCCTCGACGGAGAACCGCCAGCCTCCCCGCCCTGCCGTGTCCGCGGTCAGCGGGACGGGCGCACCGACACGGAAGCGGAACCAGTCCCCGTCGAGGTCGGCGGACAGGGCTTCGATCAGCAGCTCCCGGACCTCGTCGCCGTCGGCGCCCGAACCGTCCTCGGGCCGCAGCGCCAGGTCCAAGTCCTTGGTGGTGCGAGCGCGGCCGGTCAGCCGGAACTCCATCGCCGCACCGCCCTTGAGGACCCAGCCGCCGACCGGGTCCTCCGCGAGACGCGCCGCCATCCGGTCGAAGACGACAAGGCGACGGCGGCGGCTCAGATCGGTGCCGGATACGTCCGCGTCCTGCTTCAACCGCGCCTCCAGCGCCCGGCGCAGGTCCGTGGCGTCGCGGTAGCGGCCGGTCACGACAGTGCCCCCAAAGCTCGCTCCACACCCAGTTCGGCACGTGCGCCCAGCAGCTGTGCCGCATGCAGCAGTCTCCGGCGGGTCACGATCCCCTGCTCCAGCGCATCGGCCACTGCACCGTCGATCACGTCCTGGTCGTCATCGTCCGCCGCACACTCGGCGATCGCACGAGACGGGACCGTCACCCGGTAGCCCGCCCGGTCCTCGACGTCCGAATCCACCAGCTCCGCACGGTGCAAGATCACCACGTCCGACTTCTGCCGGAAGCGACGCGGCACGGTGAGGTGGATGCGAGACGGGTTGGCCGTACCGAGGTCATGGACGGCGAGGGCGGTCGCGTGCGACACGACCGCCCTCCCCTTGCTCCAGAGCGACCAGCGCACCAGCTGCTCATCCCCCTCACCCGGCAGATCGCTGAACTCCCGGAACCTGTAGAGAGCCCGGTCGATCACCAGCCAGTTGCCGTGCTGGGCGTGATAACGCTGAGCCTGGTACGAGTAGCCGGCTTCCAGCGCCTGCGCGGCGGTGAAGTAGCCGCGCTGTCCGGCGGCGGTCCGCCAGAGGGCTGCGCGGCTGTCCGTACGGTCTCTGAGCACCATGCCACCCTAGCAGTATCACATAACTCAAACACCACTTCAGTTTGACGAGAAATGTTGACGCAGAACTAAAGTATTTTTGTTGTTTCCCGAGCGTGCCGCCTACACAGCCGACAGAAGGCGGGCCGCCAACTGGTCTATGGCCTCATGCGCCTCGCGGGGGCCACCGAACCGCCGGGTCAGGTCGACCACGCGGCCCATCGAGTCGAAGGGCGGCACCTTCAATGTGTCCACCTTCAGTTGCGGGGACCCCGCCTCGGCGAACTTCACCAGCATCGCCTCCAGCACTTCCCGGGCCTGCTCCCCGAAGGAGTCCAGGAACTCTCCGTGCTCCCGGCGGAACCAGGTCAGCCGCTCGTCCCGGCTCACCACGGCGAGCCCTTCCCAGGCCGCGCTCACCAGCAGGTCCACCGGGTCCACGTCGGGCTTGCCCAGTTCCTCGGGCAGTTCCTCCACATCGATGTCGGCCTCCCGGAGGGCTTCCATCAGGACGGCACGGCTCTTGGCCCGCGCCCACTGGGTACGCAACTGTGCTGGATCCAGGTCCAGTTCGAGCACCTGGTTGTGCACCCACTGCTCGACGCTCACCAGCCGCATGGTCACGCCGTCGTCAGCGAGCTGATAACGCCGCTCGCCCAGCTTGTAGACGTCCACACCACGCACCCGGTAGCGCTTGCCGCGCGCCTGGATGCGATCGACCTCGTCCTGGTCGGTGACCGTGTCGCCGTCGCCTCCGTCCAGGTCGAACGAGCCGCCGTCCTGCTGCTCGTACTCCGCCTGCGGCTCGGCGACCGACTCTCCGTCACGGTCGTCCGCCTCCTCGGCCGGCGGAGTGATGTCCTCGACATCCACCAGCTCGCCCTGCTCATCGGCCGTCTCCTGGAGCAGCTTCAACGGCGGGCCGTCGAACGCCTTGTCCTCGAAGAGCCGGGTCGCCTCCACGAAGTCGATGATGTCGAACGACTCCTTGCCGATCTCCGGACACAGCCGGGTGCCACGCCCGATGACCTGCTTGAACTCCGGCATGGAGGCCATCCGCCGGAACAGCACCACGTTGCGCACCGCGGGCAGATCCACACCCGTGGACAGCAACTTGGACGTCACCGCGATGACCGGCTGGCTGGAATCCGCCTTCCGGAACTCCTCCAGGGACTCACCGACATGGGGCCAGTCCGCGCTGGTGATCCGCTTGACGAAGTCCGGAAGGACGGCGACCTCGTCGGAGGCGATGTTGTGCAGAGCGGTACGCATCCGGCCGGCGTGGTCATTGTTCTCGCAGAACACGAGCGTCTTGCCCAGCCGTCCCTCCTCGGCGTTCTTGCGAAGGTAGTCGATGAGGTACTGAGCCGCCGTCTCGGTCCTCTCCAGGATCACCATGACCCGCTCGAACTCCTTCGGGCCGTACAGATCGTCGGGGATCTCGCGGCCGTAGACATCCTTCTTGCCCGGATCGGGTCGGTAACCTTCCACATCCACGTTCAACCGGACCCTGCGCACCCGGTAGGGCGAGAGGAAACCGTCCTCGATACCGTCCCGGAGCGAGTACGTGTAGACGGGGTTGCCGAAGTAGTCGAAGGTGTCGGTCTTCTTTCCGCTGTCCCTGACCGGCGTGGCAGTCAGCCCGATCTGCGCAGCGGGCGAGAAGTGCTCCAGCACCTTGCGCCACCGCGAGTCGCTGCTCGCACTGCCCCGGTGGCACTCATCGACGATGACGATGTCGAAGTAGTCCGGCGGGTACTCCCGGAACAGCTCGGTCTGCACCTCCCCCTGCTCCAGAGACTGATAGAGCGCGAAGTAGATCTTCCGGCCGCGCTTGGCCTCACCGCCACCGATCTTGTGGACGTCGTCCTCGCCGAACACCGGCAGGAAGTAACGGTCCTTGGGGTCGTCGACCAGCATGTTGCGGTCCGCGAGGTAGAGCACCCGGGGCTTGCGCCCTCCGAACGCTCCGGGAACCTTGGAGAGCCGGGCCACCAGTTGGAGAGCGAGCATGGTCTTGCCCGTACCGGTGGCCAGCACGAGCAGGATGCGGCGCTCGTCACGGGCAAGCGCCGCGAGTGCCCGGGTGATGGCGACCCGCTGGTAGTAACGCGGGCGCTTCACCGAGTTGTCGGTGTTCCGGAGGGTGTAGTCGTACGGAGCCGACATCAGCTCCTCGCCCGCCTCGGTGCCACGGACTCCCTGATCACGCAGGAAGCGCGCCCAGAGGTCGGCGGGCGACGGAAACCGGTCGACAGGCCGGATGGCCGGCTTGTCCCCGCTGAAGTCGATCTCCACGATGTTGCGGCCGTTGGTGGCGTACGCGAAGGACAGGCCCAGCTTGCGCGCGTAACGGCGAGCCTGTTCCACCCCGTTCTCCTCGCTGAGCCGGTAGCGCTTGGCCTCCACCACGGCGATCGGCACATCGGGGATGTATTCGAGCACATAGTCGGCGGCCAGGGCCACCCCCCGCTTGTGGCGCCTACGCGTCGGCACCAACCGACCATCATTGATCCGGTACTGCGGACGGATCTGCTTCTCGCTCCACCCCGCTGCCCGCAGAGCAGGAAGGACGAATCGCTTGCAGGTCTCGTCCTCGTTCAACTTGTATGCGTCGGTCCCCATGGACACAGGTGTACTTCATGCCTCTGACAATCGCGCTGAACCAGCGAGATCAATCAGAGTCGTTCATCCGCAGGGCAGAGACACTCACCCAGTACGGTGCCCGCGCACTAGTCACACACCGCGCATCTCCCACAGCAGCAGTTCGGCCCCGGTCACCGCGACCGCCTCGGTGTCCTTCGTGTCCGTGAGACGGGCCGCGTCCCCCGGACCCAACCGGGTGTCGTCCAGCAGGACCTCACCGCGCACCACATGGGCGTACACGTACGCCGCGTCCGGTACGGCGGTCCGCTCCCCCGGCGTCAGCCGGCGGACGTGGAGCATGGCGCCCGCCCCGGGGAGGGCGTACGGGGTGGAGTCGGCGATGCCGCGGACGACCTCGTGGAAGGGGTGGCCGCCGGGTTCCAGCGGAGCCAGCCACATCTGGAGGAAGGTCAGGGGCCCGGGGCCGTCGTTGCGTTCCACGTGCCGCACGCCGGACGCGGCGCTCAGGCGCTGCACGTCGCCGGGGCGGACCACGCTCTCGTGGCCGGTGGAGTCGCGGTGGGTCAGTTCGCCCTCCACCACCCACGTCACGATCTCGGTGTGGCTGTGCGGATGCTCGTCGAAGCCGGCGCCGGGGGCGAGCCGCTCCTCGTTGCAGGCGATCACCGCGCCGAAGCGGAGGTGGTCGGGGTCGTAGTGGGGGCCGAAGGAGAAGGCGTGCCGGGTCTCGATTCCGGCCGCCGGATCGCCGCCCTGATAGCGCTCGTGCGCGCGCCGTACGTGCATCACCGGTCCACCGTAGACCTGCCCCGTGGACCCGGCGGCCCGTTCACCCGTCCGGATAAGGCAGTCTTGTCCCCGTGCCCGAACCCGAGACCAGCATGCCCGAAGCCGCCGCAGGCCCCGCCCACCCGCACGCCGCGACGCTGAAGCGGCTGGAGAGGTCGTCCGGCCACCTCGCCGCGCAGGCGATCCTGCGGATGGACGAGACACTGCCCTGGTACCGGGCGATGCCCCCGGAGAATCGTTCCTGGATCGGGTTGGTCGCCCAGGCGGGCATCGCCGCCTTCACCGAGTGGTTCCGGCGCCCGGACGCGCCGCAGGCCATCTCCACCGACGTCTTCGGGACCGCGCCGCGCGAGCTGACCCGGGCCATCACGCTGCGGCAGACCGTGGAGATGGTGCGCACCACCATCGAGGTCATGGAGACCGCCATCGACGAGGTGGCCGCGCCGGGCGACGAGTCGGTGCTGCGCGAGGCACTGCTGGTGTACGCGCGGGAGATCGCGTTCGCCACCGCGCAGGTGTACGCGCAGGCCGCCGAGGCACGGGGTGCCTGGGACGCGCGGCTGGAGTCGCTGGTCGTGAACGCGGTGCTCAGCGGCGAGGCCGACGAGGGTGCCGTGTCCCGGGCCGCCGCCCTGGGATGGAACTCGCCGGAGCACGTGTGCGTGCTGCTCGGCACCGCGCCCAACGGCGACTCGGAACTGACCGTGGAGGCGATCCGGCGGGCCGCCCGGCACGCCAAGCTCCAGGTGCTGACGGGGGTGCTCGGGGACCGGCTGGTGGTGATCGCGGGCGGCAGCGACAACCCGCTGGCCGTCGCCAAGTCCCTGATCGGACCGTACGCGCAGGGGCCGGTGGTGGCGGGGCCGGTGGTGCCGGACCTCCAGGCGGCGACCCGGTCCGCGCAGGCCGCCGCGGCGGGTCTGAAGGCGTGTTCCGCCTGGGAGGACGCGCCGCGTCCGGTGCTGGCCGACGATCTGCTGCCGGAGCGGGCGATCGCCGGTGATCCCGCGGCCCGCGAACAGTTGGTGGAGGAGATCTACAGACCGCTGGAGGAGGCCGGGGCCGCACTGCTGGAGACGCTCAGCGTCTATCTGGAGCAGGCGAGCAGTCTCGAGGGGGCCGCACGGATGCTGTTCGTGCACCCCAATACCGTGCGTTACCGGCTCCGACGTGTGACAGACGTCACCGGATGGTCACCCTCCGATGTACGCTCTGCGTTCACACTGCGGATCGCTCTGATCCTGGGGCGTCTGGTCGACGGCGATCTTCAGCTCTAGCTTCTTGTCGGGGTTCCACAAAACCCCCTCGTGTTCTTCGTCCCTGTCCCCACGGGCGGCTTCGGCCGTCGTCAAGAGAGAGTGTGAGAGTGCTCGTACTCGTCGCTCCCGGCCAGGGTGCTCAGGCGCCCGGCTTCCTGACTGAATGGCTCGACCTTCCCGGTGCCGCGGACCGCGTCGCCGCCTGGTCCGACGCCATCGGACTCGACCTCGCCCACTACGGCACCGAGGCCGACGCGGACGCGATCCGTGACACGGCCGTCGCCCAGCCGCTGCTGGTCGCGGCGGGACTGCTGTCCGTCTCGGCACTGGGTGCCGGTGCGGCCGACGCCGCCTCGGCGGTCGCCCAGGTCGCGCCCGGCGCGGTCGCCGGTCACAGCGTCGGCGAGTTCACCGCGGCCGCGTTCGCGGGGGTCCTCGACGACACGGCCGCGCTGAGCCTGGTCCGCAAGCGGGGCCTGGCCATGGCCGACGCCGCCGCGGTCACCGAGACCGGCATGGCGGCGCTGCTCGGCGGCGACCCGGACGTCACCGTGGCGCACCTGGAGAAGCTGGGGCTGACCCCGGCGAACGTCAACGGCGCGGGCCAGATCGTGGCGGCCGGCACCAGGGAGCAGCTGGCGGCGCTGGAGGCGGACAAGCCCGAGGGCGTGCGCAAGGTCGTCGCGCTCAAGGTGGCCGGCGCCTTCCACACCCACCACATGTCTCCCGCGGTCGACACGCTGGCGAAGGCGGCCGAGGACCTGACGCCGGGCGACCCGAAGGCCGTCTACGTGTCGAACAAGGACGGCGCGGCGGTCGCGACCGGTGCCGGGGTCCTGGAGCGCCTGGTCGGCCAGGTGGCGAACCCGGTCCGCTGGGACCTGTGCATGGAGACGTTCAAGGAGCTCGGGGTGACCGCGCTGATCGAGGTGTGCCCCGGGGGGACCCTGACCGGCCTCGCCAAGCGTGCGCTGCCCGGCGTGAAGACGCTGGCCCTGAAGACCCCCGCCGACCTCGACGCCGCCCGCACGCTCGTAGCCGAGCACGCCTGACGCCCTAGGAGCAGAATCCGCATGGCGAAGATCAAGCCCGCCAAGGGCGCTCCGTACGCCCGCATCCTGGGTGTGGGCGGATACCGGCCCACCCGGGTCGTGCCGAACGAGGTGATCCTGGAGACGATCGACTCGTCCGACGAGTGGATCCGCTCGCGTTCCGGCATCGAGACCCGGCACTGGGCGTCGCCCGAGGAGACCGTCGCGGCGATGTCCGTCGAGGCGTCGGGCAAGGCGATCGCGGACGCGGGCATCGACGCCGGGCGGATCGGCGCCGTGGTCGTCTCGACCGTGTCGCACTTCAAGCAGACCCCGGCCGTGGCGACCGAGATCGCCGACCTGCTGGGCACGGACAGGGCCGCCGCCTTCGACATCTCGGCCGGCTGCGCGGGCTTCGGCTACGGCCTCACCCTCGCCAAGGGCATGGTGGTGGAGGGTTCCGCCGAGTACGTGCTCGTCATCGGCGTGGAGCGGCTGAGCGACCTGACCGACCTGGAGGACCGGGCCACCGCCTTCCTGTTCGGTGACGGCGCGGGCGCGGTCGTCGTCGGCCCGTCCGAGGAGCCCGCGATCGGCCCGACCGTGTGGGGCTCGGAGGGCGACAAGTCCGAGGTCATCAAGCAGACCGTGCCGTGGACGGACTACCGTGACGGCGAGGTCGGGAAGTTCCCCGCGATCACCCAGGAGGGCCAGGCGGTGTTCCGCTGGGCCGTGTTCGAGATGGCGAAGGTCGCCCAGCAGGCGCTGGACGCGGCCGGGATCACCTCGGACGAGCTGGACGTCTTCATCCCGCACCAGGCCAATGTGCGGATCATCGACTCGATGGTGAAGACCCTCAAACTGCCGGAGCATGTCACGGTCGCCCGTGACATCCGTACCACCGGCAACACCTCGGCCGCCTCGATCCCGCTCGCGATGGAGCGGCTCCTGGCGACCGGCGAGGCGAAGAGCGGCGACACCGCGCTCGTCATCGGCTTCGGGGCGGGTCTCGTCTACGCCGCAACGGTCGTTACTCTCCCCTAGGCACTCCGTGCCGGATCACCACGGTCCGGTACGGGAACCGCACCACCTGCCGCTGTCGCGGCAGGCGCCACACCCTCATGAATCACAGCGAAGGAGCCATCATGGCCGCCACTCAGGAAGAGATCGTCGCCGGTCTCGCGGAGATCGTGAACGAGATCGCCGGCATCCCGGTTGAGGACGTCCAGCTGGACAAGTCCTTCACCGACGACCTGGACGTCGACTCGCTGTCCATGGTCGAGGTCGTCGTCGCCGCCGAAGAGCGCTTCGACGTCAAGATCCCGGACGACGACGTCAAGAACCTCAAGACGGTCGGGGACGCGACCGAGTACATCCTCAAGCACCAGGCCTGAGCAACGCTCGGGCCGGGAGCCCCGGCCCCGCCACCCGGCGGTGGCGCCGTATGAATCCTCGTAATCCGTTGGAGAAAGAATTCCGATGAGCTCGACCAATCGCACCGTGGTCGTCACCGGTATCGGCGCAACCACACCGCTGGGTGGCGACGCGGCCTCGACCTGGGAGGGTCTGGTCGCCGGACGCTCCGGTGTCAAGGCCCTGACAGAGGAGTGGGCCGCCGACCAGGCGGTCCGTATCGCGGCCCGCGTGGCCGTGGAGCCCACCGAGACCCTGCCGAGGCCGCAGGCCCGCCGCCTGGACCGCTCGGCGCAGTTCGCGCTGGTCGCGGCCAAGGAGGCGTGGGCCGACGCCGGCTACGAGGGCAGGGCCGGTGAGGACCCGCGGGTCGCCCCGGAGCGGCTCGGCACGGTCATCGCCTCCGGCATCGGTGGCGTGACGACCCTGCTCGACCAGTACGACGTGCTGAGGGAGAAGGGCGTCCGGCGCGTCTCCCCGCACACCGTCCCCATGCTGATGCCGAACGGCCCCTCGGCCAACGTCGGCCTGCTCGTGGGCGCCCAGGCGGGCGTGCACACGCCCGTCTCGGCCTGCGCCTCGGGCGCGGAGGCCATCGGCTACGCCATCGAGATGATCCGTTCCGGCCGCGCCGACGTCGTCGTCGCGGGGGGCACGGAGGCGGCGATCCACCCGCTGCCGATCGCCGCGTTCGGCAACATGATGGCGATGTCCAAGAACAACGACGACCCGCAGGGCGCCTCGCGTCCGTACGACGTCGGCCGGGACGGCTTCGTCCTCGGCGAGGGCGCGGGTGTGATCGTCCTGGAGTCCGCCGAGCACGCCGCCGCGCGCGGCGCCCGCGTCTACGCGGAGGCGGTCGGCCAGGGCATCTCGGCCGACGGCCACGACATCGTGCAGCCGGAGCCGGAGGGCCGCGGCATCTCGCACGCCCTGCAGAACCTGCTGGACGCCACCGACCTGGCGCCGTCCGAGATCGTGCACGTCAACGCGCACGCCACCTCGACGCCGGCCGGTGACATCGCCGAGCTGAAGGCACTGCGCAAGGTGTTCGGCGACGACGTCGACCACATGGCGGTCTCCGCGACCAAGTCGATGACCGGGCACCTGCTCGGCGGTGCCGGCGGCGTGGAGTCGGTGGCGACGGTGCTCGCGCTGCACCACCGGGTGGCTCCGCCGACCATCAACGTCGCCGCCATCGACCCCGAGGCCGAGGCGAACGCGGACGTGGTCCGCGGCGAGGCGCGCAAGCTGCCCGTCGAGGGCCGCATCGCCGCCCTCAACGACTCGTTCGGGTTCGGCGGGCACAACGTGGTGCTGGCGTTCCGGTCGGTCTGACCGGCGCCGGTGCGCCACGTGCGTACGTGAGAAGGGGCCCCACCTCACGAGGTGGGGCCCCTTCGGCGTGTCGGGGGGTGCGCGGTACTACACGGGACGGCGGTGGTCAGACGACCTGGTGGAGCCAGCGGACCGGGGCGCCCTCGCCCGCGTGGCGGAAGGGTTCCAGTTCGTCGTCCCAGGGCTTGCCGAGGAGCTTGGCGATCTCGGCCTCCAGGTCGGTCTCGCCGTGCTGGGACCTGACCAGGGCGGCGCGCAGCCGGTCCTCGGGGATCATGATGTCGCCGTGGATGCCGGTGACGGCGTGGAAGATGCCGAGGTCGGGGGTGCAGCTGTAGCGCTCGCCCTCGGCGGTGGGGCAGGGCTCCGAGGTGACCTCGAAGCGCAGCAGCTGCCAGCCGCGCAGCGCGGAGGCGAGCTTGGACGCGGTGCCTGCCTGTCCCTTCCAGGAGAACTCCGAGCGCCAGGTGCCGGGGGCGGCGGGCTGCCGGATCCAGTCCAGGCCGACGCGCACGCCGAGCACCCCCGCGACGGCCCACTCGACGTGTGGGCACAGCGCGCGCGGCGCGGAGTGCACGTACAGGACTCCACGTGTCGTCACCGGAACCTCCGGGCAGAGCTGGACAGGTCGGAAAGGGCCGATCAGCGGGTGGCCGGGAGGGCCCCGTCGTGGCCGAGGCTACCGTGTGGTGGGGGAAGGAGTGTGACGTACCGTCCGTCCCGGTACCCGGAAACTTCCGTCATTCACCCGGCAGGACGACAACCCCGGGGGGCGGCTCCGGATCGTGTGAGCCGGTCCACGGGTGACGTTCCGTCCGAGCCGTTCCGCATGAGCCGTTCCGGGCGGGCGGCCGGTCGTCCCGGGCAGGCGGGAACTCCCGTGCGTTGTTATGCATGGGGGACGGTGACGACGATGTGCGGGGAGGCTGCGGGATGGACCAGGGGACGCGGTGGAGGGTGCGGTCCGCGCGGGGCGGCCGGTCGCGAGCCGTGCTCGCCTCCGTGGCGGCCGCCACCGTGCTGGGGGTCGCGGGCTGTGACGCCGTCGGCGGTGACGAGGCCGCTCCGTCCGGCACCGGGGCGAAGAAGTCCGCGCCGGCTCCGTCGCCCACGCCGGTCTGGGACACCAGCCCCGCCTCCGTGGCCGCCGTGGGCGATTCGATCACGACCGGTTTCGACGCGTGCTCGGTGCTGGCGGACTGCCCCGAGGTGTCGTGGGCGACGGGCGGCAGCGAGAAGGTCGACAGTCTGGCGGTGCGGCTGCTGGGCCCGGCGGGGGCGGCCGAGCGGAGCTGGAACTACGCGGTCACCGGGGCGCGGATGGCGGATCTGCCCGGTCAGATGGCCCGGGCGGTGGGCCGCGCACCGGAGTTGGTGGCGGTGATGGCCGGGGCGAACGACGCCTGCCGGGCCACGGCGTCGGCGATGACGCCGGTGGCCGACTTCCGCGCGGACTTCGAGGACGCGATACGCACCCTGCGCACGTCGCTGCCCAAGACCCAGGTGTACGTGGCGAGCGTGCCGGACCTGAAGCGGCTGTGGTCGCAGGGGCGGACCAGCGCGATGGGCAAGGAGGTGTGGAAGCTCGGCATCTGCCCGTCGATGCTGGGCGATCCGGACGCCCTGGACGCGGCGGCGAACGAGCGGCGCGAGACGGTGCGGGGCCGGGTGGAGGAGTACAACAAGGCGCTGGAGGAGGTCTGCGCCGCGGACGAGCGGTGCCGCTACGACGGTGGCGCGGTGTACGAGTACAGGTTCGGCACCGCGCAGTTGAGCCGCTGGGACTGGTTCCACCCCAGCGTCGACGGTCAGGCCCGGCTGGCGGAGATCGCCCACCGTACGGTCACGGCGGCGAAGCCGTGACTTATTGTTTCGCACATGAACGAACTCTTCGGCACACTTTCCGACGGCACTCCGGTGCACCGCTGGACCCTGGAACGGGCCGGCGTACGGGTGCGGGTGCTGTCGTACGGCGGGATCGTGCAGTCCGTCGAGGTACCGGACCGTCAGGGGCGGTCCGGGAACGTGGTGCTGGGCTTCCCCGGCCTGGACGGCTATCTCGCCCATCCGGAGCCGTACCTGGGCGCCCTGGTCGGGCGGTACGCCAACCGCGTCGCGGGCGCCCGTTTCCCGCTGGACGGCCGGGTCCACACGCTCGCGGCGAACAACGGGCCGAACTCGCTGCACGGCGGTGAGCGCGGCTTCGACAAGCGCGTGTGGGACGTGGCGCCGGTCACGCACGGTCTGCGCCTCACCCTGGTCTCCGCGCACGGCGAGGAGGGCTTCCCGGGCCGCCTGGAGATGTCGGTGACGTACACGCTGGACGAGCGGGGCGCCCTGGGGATCGCGTACGAGGCGGTGACCGACGCGCCGACGGTCGTCAACCCGACGAACCACTCGTACTGGAACCTGGCCGGCTCCGGCAGCGCGGCCGGGCACGAACTGCGGATCGCCGCCTCCCGGTTCACGCCCGTCGACGCGGACCTGATCCCGGCCGGCGACCACCAGGAGGTGACCGGGACCCGCTTCGACTTCCGCGAGGCGCGCAGGACCGGCACCGGGTACGACCACAATCTCGTGCTCGACAAGGGTGTGACGCCGACGCCGGTGGAGGTCGCCGAACTGTACGACCCGGCGTCCGGGCGGGTGCTCACGGTGGCGACCACCGAACCCGGGATGCAGCTCTACACCGCCGACCACATCGGGGAGCCCTTCGCTCCCGGCGCCGGCATCGCGCTGGAGACGCAGCACTTCCCCGACTCCCCGAACCGGCCGGACTTCCCGAGCACGGTCCTGCGGCCGGGCGGGACGTTCCGCTCGGAGACGGTGTACGGCTTCGCGGTGCGGCGCTAGCGGGCCTCGGGGTGACACACATGAGCCCCGGTCCGGGGTCAGGGTCCCGGACCGGGGCTGCTCATGCGGAGGAATACCCCGGCCTGCGGGAACTACCCCGGTTCAGACGGTAATCGTCGCGGTGATCCCGCGGTCCGCGATCGGGCACTCGGTCAGGGGTTCGTACGAACCCTTCACAAAGGACCACGATGTGGTCACCACGCCCCGCGCTCAGTACCCGTCCCGGCGGATCGGCGGAGGCGGCTGCGACGACGCCACCGGCGTTACGGGCGCCTTGGTTCCGTCGTCGTCCCCGGTCTCCTCGCCGAGCAGGTCCCGCGCCATGAGGGTGGCGCCGGCGACCGCGCCCGGCATCAGGAACACGGCGACGAAGGGAACGAGGAAGGCCAGCCCCAGCGGCGTGCCGAAGCCCCAGACGAGGGTCCTGCGGCCCCGCAGCAGGGCCAGCCGCGCCCGCAGCTCGACCCCGCGCCGCTGCAGGGCCACCGCCGTCAGCTCCTCGGTGAGGAAGAACCCGGTGACCATGAACCCGATCACCGGTACGACGGTCTGCCCGACGAACGGGACGAACCCGAGCGCGAAGAGCAGCACCGCCCAGAGCAGGGCCCGTACGACGATACGGAGGCTGTCCCGGCCGGAGATCCACAGCTCCCGCCACAGCGGCAGACCGGACTCGGGGGCGGTGCCGTCGGGCGAGACGTCCCGGTCGACCTTCTCGGAGAGGCTCTCGTAGAAGGGCTGGCCGATGAGCAGCGTCACCGCGGTGAAGGTGATGACGGAGAGCAGCAGGCCGAGCGCGAAGAGGAGAACGGTGAGCAGGCCGCGGAACAGACCGGGCCAGGGACTGGACCAGTCGTCCGCGAACGGTGTCGCCCAGCCGACGAAGTCCGGCCCCCACAGGGCCAGCGCGACCAGCGCCGCCGCGTAGAGCACCAGCGTGACCAGCCCCGGCAGCAGGCCGAAACCGTACTGCTTGCCGTGCCGGGCCACCCATCGCTGGCCCTTCAGGAGATACCGGAAACCCACCCCAAGATCGCGCATGGGGGAACTATAGGGGCCTGTCGTCGGCGTGTCGTCGGGCGCGGGTGGGGAGGTAGGGCCCACCCCCCCCCGAACGGGGGAGAGAGTGTATAAAAAAATTTAAGAGGTGTTTGCCCCCCAGCGCGCCCAGAACC